>JBOFJM010000667.1:0-7662 GCA_051656825.1 Kluyvera sp. | reverse complement strand
TGCGCGGCAAACGCTTCGTTCATTTCAAACAAATCGATATCGCTGGTCGTCAGCCCGGCTTTTTTCAGCGCCAGTTTTGACGCCGGAACTGGGCCGTATCCCATGATGGAAGGGTCACAGCCAACAACCGCCATTGAACGAATACGAGCGCGAGGCGTTAACCCCAGCGCGCGGGCGCGGCTTTCACTCATGATTAACATGGCGGAAGCACCATCGGACAGCGCCGACGAGGTTCCGGCAGTCACTGTCCCCGTTACAGGGTCGAAAGCGGGTCGCAGCGTCGAGAGCGCTTCTACGGTTGTTTCCGGGCGGATAACTTCATCGTAATTAAACTGTTTCAGCACGCCGTCTGCATCGTGGCCGCCGGTTGGAATGATTTCATTTTTGAAGGCGCCCGATTGCGTCGCCGCCCAGGCACGGGCGTGGGAGCGCGCGGCAAAAGCGTCCTGCATTTCGCGGCTGATACCGTGCATACGGGAGAGCATTTCCGCCGTCAGCCCCATCATGCCTGCGGCTTTGGCGACATTGCGGCTCATGCCTGGATGGAAATCCACACCGTGGCTCATCGGCACGTGGCCCATGTGCTCTACGCCGCCGACCAGGCACACCTGCGCGTCGCCGGTCATTATCATGCGCGCGGCATCGTGCAGTGCCTGCATGGAAGAACCACACAGACGGTTGACGGTTACCGCCGGAACGGAATGAGGGATTTCCGCCAGCAGCGCGGCGTTGCGGGCGATGTTAAAGCCCTGCTCCAGCGTTTGCTGCACACAGCCCCAGTAAATGTCGTCGATAGACGCCGCATCCAGCGCCGGATTGCGCGCCAGCAGGCTGCGCATCAGGTGCGCGGAGAGATCTTCTGCACGCACATTACGGAATGCGCCCCCTTTGGAGCGGCCCATCGGGGTACGAATTGCATCAACAATCACTACCTGTTCCATCGTGACTCCTTAAGCCGTTTTCAGCTCACCAGCCGGGCGGGCTGGCTCAACCGGGGGATAATACGCTTCGTTATGACGCGCTTTGTCGCGCAGACCCGCCGGAACGTGATACAGCGGGCCGAGGTGCTCATACTGCTGCGCCATATCGAGATACTTCGCGCAGCCGAGCGTATCCAGCCAGCGGAATGCGCCGCCGTGGAACGGAGGGAAACCGAGGCCATAAACCAGCGCCATATCGGCTTCAGCAGGGCTTGCGATAATGCCTTCTTCAAGGCAACGCACCACTTCGTTGACCATTGGGATCATCATGCGGGCAATAATCTCGTCATCGCTGAAGTCGTGCTTGGGCTGGCTGACATCAGCCAGCAGGCCATCCACCGCCGGATCTTCTTCTTTCTTCGGTTTGCCTTTGCTGTCTTCTTTATAACGCCAGAAACCGAGGCCGTTTTTCTGCCCGTAACGGCTGGCGTCAAACAGCGCGTCGATGGCATCACGGTAATCTTTCTGCATCCGCTGTGGGAAACCTGCCGCCATAACGGCCTGGGCGTGATGCGCGGTATCAATCCCTACAACGTCGAGCAGGTAAGCTGGGCCCATCGGCCAGCCGAACTGTTTCTCCATCACTTTATCGACTTTGCGGAAGTCGGCGCCGTCGCGCAGCAACTGGCTGAAACCGGCAAAGTAAGGGAACAGCACACGGTTAACGAAGAAACCAGGGCAGTCGTTAACGACGATGGGCGTTTTACCCATTTTGCTCGCCCAGGCGACCACTTTGGCGATAGTGCTTTCCGAGGTTTTCTTGCCGCGAATAATCTCAACCAGTGGCATACGGTGTACGGGGTTGAAGAAGTGCATCCCGCAGAAGTTTTCCGGGCGCTCAAGGGCATCCGCCAGCTCGCCAATTGGAATGGTTGACGTGTTAGAGGCCAGTACGGTATCCGAGCGTACTTTCTGCTCGGTTTCCGCCAGCACCGCTTTTTTCACTTTCGGGTTTTCCACTACCGCTTCAACCACCACATCAACGCGTTCGAAACCGACGTAATCCAGCGTTGGCTGAATGGTGGAAATGACGCCCGCCATCTTCAGGCCGTCAATCTTGCCGCGCTCTAACTGTTTGTTGAGCAGCTTGCTGGCTTCCGTCATGCCGAGAGTTAGCGATTTTTCACTGATATCCTTCATGATAACCGGCACGCCCTTCCAGGCTGACTGGTAAGCAATCCCGCCACCCATGATGCCCGCGCCCAGCACGGCGGCATATTTTGGTGGTTCAGTGTTTTTGGTCAGTTTCTTCGCCTGACCTTTGACGTATTGGTCGTTGAGGAAAATACCAACCAGCGCACGGGCCTCATTAGAATGAGCCAGTGGGACAAAACTTTTATTTTCCAGATTTAGCGCTTCTTCACGGCCAAAACGCGCCGCCGCTTCAATGGTTTTTACGGCAGTGATAGGGGCGGGATAGTGTTTACCTGCCGTCTGCATCACCATGCCTTTCGCGATGGTGAAGCTCATGGTGGCTTCAATCTTGCTGAGCTTGAGCGGCTCAAGTTTTGGCTGACGCTTGGCTTTCCAGTCGAGGTCGCCGTTAATCGCCTGACGCAGTACCGCCAGCGCGCCTGCGACCAGTTTCTCTGGTTTGACTACGCCATCGACCAGGCCGATTTTCAGCGCGTATTCCGCGCCAACATCTTTACCGGCGGCGATGATTTCCAGTGCGCTGTCAGCACCCAGCAGGCGCGGCATACGGACAGAGCCACCAAAGCCCGGCATGATGCCCAGCTTGGTTTCCGGCAGGCCGATGCGTAAATCCGGCGTGGCTAAGCGATAGTCGGTCGCCAGTACGCATTCGCAGCCGCCACCCAGTGCGTAACCGTTGATAGCGGAAAGGGTCGGGACGGGTAAATCTTCCAGTCGGTTAAATACGCTGTTGGCAAAATGCAGCCACTGGCTGAACTGCTCTTCAGGCACCAGGAACAGCGAAAGGAATTCGGTGATATCCGCGCCGACAATAAAAGCTGCCTTTTCAGATCGCAGTAGCAGGCCTTTCAGATCTTTTTGTTTTTCGAGGACGTCGAGAGCCTGGCCGAGGCTGGCTACGGTTGCGGTATCGAGCTTGTTAACTGAGCCTGGAGCATCGAACACCAGTTCGGCAATGCCATCTTCCAGCCAGTTGAGGTACAGGGTGTCGCCTTTGTAGAGCATGTCAGTCTCCTGAATCCAGCAAAGTGATCTGGTCTTACCAGATAAGATGGAGTGTGTATTTTGTGTTAAATAAATGCAAATGAGACTTTAAATATTTGCTGGTCGGATCACGCCCGGTGGAAATCACGCAGGGTGTAAGAGGTGTGCTAATATGCGGGGACTTGAGAGCAAAAAAATCAGAAGGGTAAATGATGGAATCTCTGGCCGCACTATATAAAAATCATATTGTTACCTTACAAGAGCGAGCGCGTAACGCACTTGAGCGTTTTAAGCTTGATGCGCTGCTTATCCACTCCGGCGAGTTGATTAATGTTTTTCTGGATGACCACCCGTACCCATTCAAGGTCAACCCACAATTTAAAGCCTGGGTTCCGGTAACCCAAGTACCGAACTGCTGGCTGCTGGTGGATGGCGTCAACAAACCGAAGCTGTGGTTCTACCTGCCGGTAGATTACTGGCACAACGTTGAGCCGCTGCCGACGTCGTTCTGGACAGAAGAAATTGACGTGATTGCGTTGCCGAAAGCCGATGGCATTGGCAGCCAACAGCCTGCGGCGCGCGGCAATATCGGTTATATCGGCCCAGTACCGGAACGTGCGCTGGGCTTAGACATCGCGGCAAACAATATCAACCCGAAAGGGGTGATTGACTACCTGCACTACTATCGCGCCTATAAAACGGATTATGAACTGGCGTGTATGCGTGAGGCGCAGAAAATGGCCGTTAATGGCCACCATGCGGCGGAAGAGGCGTTCCGTTCTGGGATGAGCGAGTTTGATATCAATCTTGCCTACCTGACAGCGACCGGCCACCGCGACACCGATGTACCGTACAGCAACATTGTGGCGCTGAATGAACATGCCGCTGTGCTGCACTATACCAAGCTGGATCATCGCGCTCCGTCGGAAATGCGCAGCTTCTTGCTGGATGCTGGGGCTGAATATAATGGCTATGCGGCTGACCTGACGCGTACTTGGTCGGCACACAGCGATAACGACTATGCGCACCTGGTTAAAGATGTGAATGCCGAGCAACTGGCGCTGATTTCCACCATGAAGGCGGGCGTCAGCTATGTGGAATATCACATCCAGTTCCATCAGCGGATTGCTAAACTGCTGCGTAAGCATCAGATAGTGACGGACATGAGCGAAGAGGCGATGGTGGAAAACAACCTGACCGGGCCATTTATGCCGCACGGTATTGGTCACCCGCTGGGCCTGCAAGTTCATGATGTCGCTGGCTTTATGCAGGATGATACCGGTACGCATCTGGCCGCACCGTCTAAATACCCGTACCTGCGCTGCACTCGTGTGCTGGAGCCTGGAATGGTGTTGACCATCGAACCGGGCATCTACTTTATCGAGTCTCTGCTCGCGCCGTGGCGTGATGGCCAATACAGCAAGCACTTCAACTGGAAGAAAATTGAAGCGCTCAAGCCGTTTGGCGGTATTCGTATTGAAGATAACGTGGTGATTCACGAGAACAATATCGAAAATATGACGCGTGATCTGAAACTGGCGTAATGGACAGCTGGCGAATACCGGCCGAGCCGGTCACCTTCGTTGAAGAGATTAAGAAAAGCCGTTTTATCACCCTGTTGGCGCACACCAACGGGGTGGATGCGGCGAAAGCGTTTGTCGAGTCGGTTAGGGCCGAACATCCCGATGCCCGCCACCACTGCGTGGCGTGGGTCGCGGGCAGGCCGAACGATTCACAGCAGCTTGGTTTCTCGGATGATGGTGAACCTGCGGGAACGGCCGGAAAACCGATGCTAGCTCAGCTTATGGGCAGCGGCATTGGCGAAATCACCGCCGTAGTGGTGCGCTACTACGGCGGTATCTTATTGGGGACCGGCGGGCTGGTGAAGGCGTACGGTGGCGGCGTGCAGCAAGCGCTCAACCTGCTCGTGACACAAACCAAGACGCCGTTAACCGAATATACTCTGTTATGTGAATACGGGCAGTTAGCGGGTATTGAAACGCTAGTCGGGCAATATGCAGGGCAGATAGTTGCCAGTGATTATCAGGCATCGGTGCAGCTTCGCGTGGCGCTTCCTCAGGCAAAAGTGGCTGATTTTTCCGCAAGACTGGCGGATTTTAGCCGTGGTTCATTGCAATTGTTAGCGATTGACGAATAATCCCCCTCCTGACTTTTTTGAATATCAAAGGACGCGCCGGAAATGCATTTTCGTGCCATTACTCGAATCGTTGGCCTGTTGGTCATCTTATTTTCGGGGACAATGATCCTCCCGGGCTTGGTGGCTCTGATTTACCGCGATGGGGCCGGGCGTGCATTTACCCAGACCTTTTTTGTGGCATTGGCGATAGGCTCCCTGCTGTGGTGGCCTAACCGTCGGGAGAAGGGCGAGCTTAAATCGCGCGAAGGCTTTCTGATTGTCGTCCTGTTCTGGACGGTACTGGGCAGCGTGGGTGCGCTACCATTTATCTTCTCCGAGCAGCCGAACTTAACGGTCACCGATGCTTTCTTTGAGTCATTTTCTGGCTTAACGACCACCGGGGCGACGACGCTTGTGGGATTAGACTCGCTACCTCATGCGATTCTCTTTTACCGCCAGATGCTTCAGTGGTTTGGCGGGATGGGGATAATCGTGTTGGCGGTCGCTATTCTGCCTATCCTCGGCGTCGGTGGGATGCAGCTCTATCGGGCGGAAATGCCCGGGCCGCTCAAAGACAACAAAATGCGCCCGCGTATTGCGGAAACGGCGAAAACCCTGTGGCTTATCTATGTGCTACTGACGGTCGCCTGCGCGCTGGCACTCTGGTTTGCGGGGATGCCTGCGTTTGACGCCATTGGGCACAGCTTCGCGACTATCGCTATCGGTGGCTTTTCTACGCATGATGCCAGCGTTGGTTTTTTTGATAGCCCAACCATTAACACCATTATTGCTATCTTCCTGCTTATCTCTGGGTGTAACTACGGCCTGCACTTCTCGCTGCTGAGTGGACGTAGCCTGAAGGTCTACTGGCGTGACCCTGAGTTTCGCATGTTTATCGGTGTGCAATTGACGCTGGTGGTGGTGTGTACGTTGGTGCTGTGGTTCCACGACATCTATAGCTCGGCGCTGACGACGCTCAACCAGGCGTTTTTCCAGGTGGTGTCGATGGCGACTACCGCAGGTTTCACCACCGACAGCATCGCCCGCTGGCCGCTGTTCCTGCCTGTGCTGTTGCTGTGCTCGGCGTTTATCGGGGGGTGCGCCGGTTCAACGGGCGGTGGTCTGAAAGTCATCCGTATTCTGCTGCTGTTTAAGCAAGGCAACCGTGAGTTGAAGCGCCTTGTCCATCCGAATGCAGTCTACAGTATCAAGTTGGGTAGCCGTGCGCTGCCGGAACGTATTCTTGAGGCTGTGTGGGGCTTCTTCTCCGCTTACGCGCTGGTCTTCATTATTAGCATGTTGGCAATCATTGCGACTGGCGTTGATGATTTCTCTGCGTTCGCCTCCGTGGTGGCGACACTCAACAACCTTGGCCTTGGTCTGGGTGTTGTGGCGGATAACTTTGCCAGCATGAACCCCGTGGCGAAGTGGATCTTGATTGCGAATATGCTGTTTGGTCGTTTGGAAGTCTTTACGCTGCTGGTGTTGTTTACCCCAACATTCTGGCGTGAGTAATAGGAGTTGGCGTTGAAAACATTAATTCTCTTCTCTACCCGTGACGGGCAAACGCGTGAGATAGCGGCCTATCTCTGCTCGCAGCTCAGTGAGCAGGGCGTCGATACTGCGATGGTGAACTTGAATCGTACGGATGATATCGAATGGCCGTTGTACGACCGGGTGGTGATTGGGGCTTCAATTCGTTATGGACATTTCCATCCGGCACTTGACCGGTTTGTGAAAAAACACACGGCAGCGTTACAGGCGATTCCGAGCGCGTTCTTTGCGGTAAACCTGGTGGCACGTAAACCAGAGAAGCGCTCGCCACAGACAAACAGCTACACCCGTAAGTTTTTGCTGCGTTCTCCCTGGCAGCCGGATGCCTGTGCGGTATTCGCGGGCGCGTTGCGGTATCCGCATTACCGTTGGTTCGACCGCATGATGATTCGTCTAATAATGAAGATGACAGGCGGCGAAACGGATACCAGTAAAGAAGTGGTGTATACCGACTGGCAGCAAGTAGCCGCATTTGCCCAGGAAATTGTGCGTATTTCACGCAAATAGTGCATGTATTCGGCGTATTGCCTGGAAAGTGAGCGAACGAAAAGTTTTTTATAATTTGTGCTTGCGAGATCTCAATTACTCCCTATAATGCGCTCCCACTGACACGGAACAACGGCAAACAAGCCGCCGGGTCAGAAGGCCTCCTTCGGGAACGCCGCCAGAGAAAAGCGAAAATAAACGCTTGACTCTGAAGGAGGAAAGCGTAATATACGCCACCTCGTAACGGTGAGCTTAACGCCGCGTTGCACTGCTCTTTAACAATTTATCAGACAATCTGTGTGGGCACTCAATGATACGGATTCTTAACGTCGCAAGACGAAAAATGAATACCAAGTCTCTGAGTGA
>JBOFJM010000666.1:0-1629 GCA_051656825.1 Kluyvera sp. | reverse complement strand
CCTTAGCCAAATGACCCATAGCCAGTGCGAGCTATTAGCCAGCGATGAGATGCTACGCTCCGTCACCGCCAGCGCTTACGGCAAAAACTTCGACGACGTGCGCCAACGGCTGAAAATCGCCTGCAAACCCGGCGAACGTTTTCTGTTCTTCTACGGCGACCGGCTGGAAACCAACGGTCTGGGCCGCGTATTTCTCGCCCATTGTGCGATGCATGAAGACAACCCGTTTAGCTATTGCGATAACTACTTTTACTACTCCTGGAAGCCGCAATGAGACTCGCGCCGCGTCAGTTCTTTGTCCTTACTGTTGTGCTGTTTATCGCCGCCGTCTGTTTTAGCGCCTGGCGTTTGCTGCCCGCAGAAAACGCCGGGGTGATGAGCTGCTCAACCAAAGGCATCATGCGCTTTGAGAACATGCAAAAAGAGAACGTTAACGGCAACATCCACTTCAATTTTGGCAGCCAGGGCAAAGGTTCGATGGTGGTAGAAGGCTACACCGACTCCGCCGCCGGATGGCTGTACCTTCAGCGCTACGTCAAATTCACCTACAGCAGCAAACGTATTTCCACGACGGAACGCCACTACCGTATCAACCAGTGGGAGTCCAGCGCCTCATCTATTGATGAATCGCCGGACGTGATTTTTGCCTACTTTATGCGTGAGATGTCCGACAGCCACGATGGGCTGTTCCTCAACGCGCAAAAGCTGAATGACAAAGCGATTTTGCTTAGCTCTATCAACTCGCCGCTGTGGATTTGCACGTTAAAGTCCGGCAGCAAGCTGGACTAACGCACCTCTGCCCCCCCTTTATTGCGGCTGAACACGGGACAAATGCCCTCCCTCGTATCGCATCACACCTTCCAGCACGTCTCGTTACCTCTCCTGCATTGCCTCTATTCTGGCGTAGCCACCGATAAACTGTGATCCCCCGCGCATCGTCCTTGCCCTGCGTTTTTTTCGCGAGCGAAAAGCGCACCTTTTGTATTTAGCCTTCCGCGCAAAACATGACCCTGGGCACAGTTAGCCACGGCTCGCGTTACCCGCCTTCCGCAATTATTTAGCAACTTAATAACATTCATCGCCGCCTGCCAAAGCGTTGAAAAAAACGCCCTATTCAGCGCCAAATCCCCTACACCTCAACAGCATAAAGAGATAAATACGACGCTAAATAACGCTAAATAACGCTAAATGTCAGAGTAATTATCTAAATATAGCCATATCACGGATTTAAATTTCACTTCACTACCACATCCCTATAGTGGATTTCGAACACCGCTGCCGTGGGTTAATGCCGTGACACGGACGGTTTTCCTGAATCACACAACCTGTTCTGGGAAGGAGATCACCATGGGTGATGCATTAGGGCTTATCGAAACCAAAGGTCTGGTGGCCTGCATTGAAGCGGCGGATGCGATGTGTAAAGCCGCCAACGTAGAACTGATTGGCTATGAAAACGTCGGCTCCGGCCTGGTCACCGCGATGGTGAAAGGCGACGTCGGCGCGGTGAAAGCGGCGGTGGATTCCGGCGTTGAATCCGCACAGCGCATCGGGGAAGTGGTGACGTCGCTGGTGATTGCACGTCCGCATAACGACATCAACAAAATCGTCATTAAACACAAGGCTTAAGGC
>JBOFJM010000665.1:0-2880 GCA_051656825.1 Kluyvera sp. | reverse complement strand
TAATCCGCCATAGCGATGGTCGTGGAGTTGAAGGTGTTGGTTTCGATGATATCCGCACCGGCTTCAAAATAGGCGCTGTGGATGGCGGAAATCACCTCTGGTTTGCTGAGCACCAGCAGGTCGTTGTTGCCTTTGAGGTCACACGGCCAGTCGGCAAAACGCGCACCACGAAAATCTTCTTCACTAAGACGGTAGCTCTGAATCATCGTGCCCATACCGCCGTCCAGAACCAAAATTCTGTCATTCAACTGCTGACGTAACTGCTCAACTTTGCTGCTCACACGCACTCCCGACAACGCTCAACCCAGACCAAAAAAAGGCCAACAATCCATACTGGCATAAACCACTGAGGTGGAAAAGAGAACAACGCGCTACATGAGACATGTTCAGCATGACTCATCGGAGCAGTAAGTTGAACGGTTGTATTATAATCAATAAAAACGAAAACAATTTCCACGATACAGAAAGGAGTCACGATGGTTGCCAATGTTCCCGCGAAACGCGGTAGAAAACCTACCGCCGCCGCTCCACAGGGTGGGCAAGTCCAATCATTAACGCGCGGCTTGAAATTACTGGAATGGATAGCTGAATCTAACGGTAGCGTCGCGCTGACCGAGCTGGCACAGCAGGCGGGGCTGCCAAATTCCACCACTCACCGTTTACTGACCACCATGCAGCAGCAAGGGTTTGTACGCCAGGTCGGCGATCTTGGGCACTGGGCCGTGGGGGCGCACGCTTTTATCGTCGGCAGTAGCTTTTTGCAAAGCCGCAACCTGCTGGCGATTGTCCATCCGATTTTGCGCAAGCTGATGGAAGATTCCGGCGAGACGGTGAATCTGGCAGTGCTGGACCAGAGCGATCACCAGGCGATTATTATCGACCAGGTGCAATGTACGCAGCTGATGCGCATGTCGGCTCCCATTGGCGGCAAACTGCCGATGCACGCCTCCGGCGCGGGTAAGGCGTTTTTATCACAGCTCAGCGAGGAGCAAGTAACCGGTCTGCTGCACCGCAAAGGGCTACATGCTTATACCCATGCCACGCTGGTGTCGCCGGTGCACCTGAAAGATGACCTCGCGCAAACGCGTAAACGCGGTTACTCCTTTGATGATGAAGAACACGCACTGGGCCTGCGCTGCGTGGCGTCGTGCATTTACGACGAACACCGCGAACCGTTCGCCGCGATCTCCATTTCCGGGCCGATTTCCCGCATTACCGACGACCGAGTGACCGAGTTTGGCGCAATGGCCATTAAGGCGGCGAAAGAGGTGACGCTGGCGTACGGTGGGATTCGTTAGTCTATTGCGATGCCTTGTCCGGCCTACCCGTGTAGGCCCGATAAGAGCGGCGCCGTCAGGCAATTCGATGCCTATGGTGAGGGGATGAAGCAAACGCCTCGTCAGCCGCGTAACGCACGCAAAAACGCTGTTTGCGGCGGTAAGCGTAAACATCTTCCACATGCCCGTTGCGAATGCGCGTTTGCAAGGCTCGCCAGTAGTCGGCGCTAAACAGCTCGCTATGCATCTCCTCAAATAGCGGCCCGATGCGCGGGTCGGCGCACAACCAGTGGCGAAACTCTTGTGGGAAAACATCCCCCGGTGAGACGCTGTACCACGGTTCGCTGGCCAGTTCATCTTCCGGGTAACGCGCCTGGGGGATATCGCGGAAATTCACTTCCGTCATGTAGCAAATTTCATCGTAATCGTAGAACACCACCCGCCCGTGGCGCGTGACGCCGAAGTTTTTAAACAGCATGTCGCCAGGAAAGATGTTGGCGGCTGCAAGCTGGCGAATCGCGTTGCCGTACTCTTCAATCGCATCTCGTAATGGCTGGCCTTCGACCTGCTCCAGCCAGATATTCAGCGGAACCATTCGCCGTTCGATATAGAGATGGCTAATCGCGATTTTATCCCCCATGTCGGTGATTTTCCCCGACACTTCCTGTAATAACAGCGCCATTAATGCAGGCGAGATTTGCCGCTTGTCCAACACAAAATTCTCAAACTCTTGCGTATCGGCCATGCGCCCGACGCGATCGTGCTCCTTCACCAGTTGGTAGCAAGCGCGAACGTGAGCCGCAGACATCTCTTTTTGCGGCGCAAATTTGTCTTTGATGATTTTGAATACCCGATCGTACCCCGGCAGGGTAAATACCAGCATCACCATGCCACGGATACCCGGCGCTTCAATAAACGCTTCATTGGCGCTGGAAATGTAGTTGAGATATTCACGGTAGCTTTCGGTTTTGGCGTGCTTCTGACAGCCAATCGCCATATATAACTCGGCGGTCGTTTTGCCCGGCAGAATCTCACGCAGCCATTCAACCAGCGCCGCTGGCAGCGGGGCATACACCATAAAATAGGAGCGAGCGAAACCAAACACGATGCTGGCTTCCGCCGTGGTGGTCAGGCAAGCGTCAACAAACAGTTCGCCTTCATCTGTACGGTGAATGGGGAGTAACAACGGCAAGATGCCGGACGGGGTTATCAATTTGCCAACCAGCCACGCAGCTTTATTACGATAAAACAGTTCGTTAGCCATTTGCAGGTGGCTGTAACGCAGCGTTTCCGCGTCCAGCGTTTCGCTAAGATGCGCCATGATATAGCCGACATCGCGAAATTTATTCTGCCACGGCAGGCGCAGCGGCAGGTCGCTAAGCATTTTGAAGATTACCGCTTCCCAGCCGTGTTCCGGGAAAAAATCTTTCGCCAGGGGGCGTGGGATCGCGCGGAAACGGCGCTCTGGCTGCGAGCTAAAAATAAATAGCCGCTCAGGACTCAGCGAGCGGTGGTCGAATAAACGGCAATAGACGGAGTTGAAAAAGCTCTCCGCTATCTCGAATCGTGGGTAATCCGGCAGCAGGCGGGTGTACTGCGCTTT
>JBOFJM010000664.1:0-8158 GCA_051656825.1 Kluyvera sp. | reverse complement strand
CGCACGGTGGAGACTCAACCGATGCGCTTCCCGGTGCAGTACGTTAACCGCCCGAACCTTGATTTCCGTGGTTTCTCGGGGACAGTGGCCTCTGGCAACGTGCAGGTTGGCCAGCGCATAAAAGTGCTGCCGTCGGGCGTGGAATCTACCGTTGCGCGTATTGTGACTTTCGATGGTGACTTGCCACTCGCCGCCGCCGGTGAAGCGGTGACGTTGGTACTGAAGGATGAGATTGATATCAGCCGTGGCGACCTGTTGCTTGATGCCCAGGACTCACTGCCTGCGGTGCAACGCGCCTCGGTCGATGTGGTCTGGATGGCAGAACAACCGCTGGCGGCAGGCCAAAGCTACGATATCAAAGTCGCTGGCAAGAAAACTCGCGCCCGCGTGGACGGCATTCAGTATCAGGTGGATATCAACAATCTCACCCAGCGTGAGGTTGAAGCATTGCCGCTGAACGGCATTGGCCTTGTCGATCTCACCTTTGATGAGCCACTGGTGCTGGATAAATACCAGGAAAACCCAGTCACCGGCGGCCTGATTTTTATTGACCGTTTAAGCAACGTTACCGTTGGCGCAGGCATGGTGCGTGAGCCGAATAGCCAGCAAGCGCTGGAGCCTTCGTCGTTCAGCCCGTTTGAACTGGAACTTAACGCGCTGGTGCGTAAGCACTTCCCGCACTGGGGTGCGTGCGATTTACTGGGAGGGAGTTAATGGCTCTGCATGACGAAAATGTCGTCTGGCATCCCCATCCCGTCACCGCGCAGCAGCGTGAGCAACTCCACGGTCACCGTGGCGTTGTGCTGTGGTTTACCGGGCTTTCTGGCTCGGGTAAATCAACCGTTGCCGGTGCGCTGGAAGAAGCGCTGCATCAGCTTGGCGTCAGCACTTATCTGCTGGATGGCGACAACGTGCGCCACGGCTTGTGCAGCGATCTCGGGTTTAGCGATGCTGACCGAAAAGAGAATATCCGTCGAGTCGGAGATGTTGCAAAACTGATGGTGGATGCAGGCTTGGTGGTACTGACGGCCTTTATCTCGCCACACCGCGCCGAGCGCCAAATGGTGCGTGAGCGAGTGGGGGAAGACAGGTTCTTCGAAGTGTTTGTCGATACCCCGTTGGCAACCTGTGAAGCCCGCGACCCCAAAGGGCTATACAAAAAAGCGCGTGCCGGAGAATTACGCAATTTCACCGGGATTGATTCAGTGTATGAATGTCCAGATCATCCGGCTATTCACCTCAATGGTGAACAATTAGTAACAAATTTGGTCGCGCAATTATTAGATCTGCTGAGACAGAGCGATATTATCAGATCCTGAAAACGTGCCGGAATTTGCTTACTCCGGCCTAACAGGACTTTTTATGCGCAATACTCAGAACCTCAACGTGGCCCAAACGGAGCCGCTAGCCCCTACTTATGATGAAACCAACTGGTCTTTGTCAGGGGCTTTTGTCGGCTTTGCAGCGTGGTTGATGGCTCTGGGTATCCCCTATCTGTACTACGGCAATAACACGCTATTCTTCTTTTTGTACACGTGGCCTTTCTTTCTTGCCCTGATGCCGGTTGCGGTAGTGGTGGGCGTTGCTTTTCACTCGTTGATGAAAGGCAAACTGATTTATACCATTATTGCAACATTGTTGATGGTCGCCATACTGTGCGGTTTGTTATTCACATGGATTATGAGTTAATGCCTTAGTCGTAGGCGTCATCAGGCTATGCTGCGCTGTCATGAGAACGCTTTTTCCCTCGGTGAAATGTGGTACATTTCCGGCGATATACGGATTGCCTGCGGCCGGAGTGGAGTATGACGGCGAGTTATGGGATGATAGTGCCGTTTTTCAGGGGGCTGGATGGGTAAATTAACGCTGCTGTTACTGGCTTTGCTGGTATGGCTACAATATTCATTGTGGTTCGGAAAGAACGGTCTGCACGACTTTAGCCGCGTCCGTGATGATGTATCCGTTCAACAGACAACCAACGCAAAATTAAAATCGCGCAACGATCAGCTGTTCGCCGAAATTGATGACCTCAATGGCGGGCAAGAGGCTATCGAAGAACGCGCGCGTAACGAACTCAGCATGACTCGCCCGGGCGAAACGTTTTATCGTCTGGTGCCGGATGCGTCCAAACGCAACCAGAACGCGGGGCAAACGCAAACTAATCGATAAATAGTCCCAGGATGACGACATGGCCGTAACTTCTGCGGGCGTATGCGCCGTAGTACCGGCAGCCGGATTTGGCCGCCGCATGCAAACGGACTGCCCAAAACAATACCTCTCAATCGGTAACAAAACGATTCTTGAACACTCGGTGGATGCTCTGCTGGCGAATGCCTGCGTCCAACGGGTGATTATCGCTGTCTCCGCCGGAGACGAACGCTTCCAGCAACTTCCGCTCGCCCAACACCCGCAAATTACCGTCGTTGAAGGCGGCGCTGAACGTGCCGATTCCGTATTGGCCGGGCTGCGCGTGATTAACGATGCGCAATGGGTGCTGGTGCATGACGCCGCGCGTCCGTGTCTGCATCAGGACGACTTAACGCGCCTGCTGGCCTTGCGTGAGCACAGCCGCGTTGGCGGTATTCTGGCGGCTCCCGTGCGCGACACCATGAAACGTGGTGAACCGGGGAAAACAGCGATAGCCCACACGGTGGATCGTAACGATTTATGGCATGCTCTGACGCCGCAGTTTTTCCCGCGAGAACTTCTGCTGGAGTGTTTAACGCGTGCATTGAACGAAGGGGCGACGATTACCGACGAAGCATCGGCGTTAGAATATTGCGGCTTTCATCCCGAGTTGATTGCCGGACGTGCTGATAATATTAAGGTGACTCGCCCGGAAGACTTGGCGCTCGCTGAATTTTACCTCACCCGCTCGGGTTGACCTGGAGAAAGCATAATGCGAATTGGACACGGTTTTGACGTACACGCGTTTGGCGGCGAAGGCCCGATTATTATTGGCGGCGTACGTATCCCGTATGAAAAAGGACTGCTGGCGCACTCTGATGGTGACGTGGCGCTACATGCATTAACCGACGCGTTATTGGGCGCTGCGGCGCTGGGCGATATCGGTAAACTGTTCCCGGACACCGATCCGGCGTTTAAAGGCGCCGACAGCCGTGAACTGCTGCGCGAAGCGTGGCGTCGCGTACAGGCGAAGGGCTACACCCTCGGTAACGTCGATGTCACGATCATTGCCCAGGCTCCGAAAATGTTGCCGCATATTCCGCAAATGCGCGTGTTTATTGCTGAAGACCTCGGTTGCCATATGGACGACGTGAACGTTAAAGCGACCACCACCGAGAAACTCGGCTTCACCGGACGCGGCGAAGGCATCGCCTGCGAAGCGGTGGCTCTGCTGAATAAGGCGGCGTCATGATTGCGTTTGATGCACTCACCTATCTGCACGGCAAACCGCAGGGCAACGGGGTACTGAAAGCTAACCCAGAAGATTTTCTGGTGGTGGAAGATTTAGGCTTTGAGCCAGACGGCGAAGGCGAGCACATTCTGGTGCGGATCCTGAAAAACGGCTGCAACACGCGGTTTGTTGCCGATGCGCTGGCGAAGTTCCTGAAAATCCATGCTCGTGAAGTCAGCTTTGCGGGGCAAAAAGACAAACACGCCGTCACCGAGCAGTGGCTTTGCGCGCGCGTACCGGGCAAAGAGATGCCGGATTTAAGCCAGTTTCAGCTTGAAGGTTGTCAGGTGCTGGAATATGCGCGCCATAAGCGTAAGCTGCGTTTAGGCGCGCTAAAAGGTAACCAGTTCACCTTGATTCTGCGCGACGTGCAGGGGCGTGATGACGTTGAAGCGCGCCTACAGGCGATTACTGAACGCGGCGTGCCGAACTACTTTGGCTCTCAGCGCTTTGGTATCGGCGGCAGCAACCTGCTCGGCGCATTGCGTTGGGCGGAAAGCGGAGCACCAGTACGCGATCGGAATAAACGCAGTTTTTGGTTGTCGGCGGCCCGTAGTGCGTTGTTTAATCAGATAGTGAGTGAGCGTCTAAAAAAACCGGACTTTAATCAAGTTGTTGACGGCGATGCGCTACAATTAGCCGGGCGTGGCAGCTGGTTTGTTGCCAGCGATGAAGAGATGCCAGGCTTGCAGGCTCGTGTCGATGCGCGTGAGTTAATGATTACCGCCGCGTTGCCGGGCAGCGGCGACTGGGGAACCCAGCGTAGCGCTCTGGAATTTGAACACACCGTGCTGGCCGAAGAGACTGCGCTGCAAACATTGTTGCAGCGCGAAAAAGTCGAGGCCGCGCGCCGTGCCATGCTGCTGTATCCACAGCAGATGAGCTGGAACTGGTGGGATGATGTCACCGTCGAGCTACGTTTCTGGCTTCCGGCGGGCAGCTTCGCCACCAGCGTGGTAAGGGAACTTATCAATACAACAGGTGATTATGCGAATATTGCTGAGTAACGATGACGGGGTTCATGCGCCAGGTATTCAAACGCTGGCCAGAGCCTTGCGGGAGTTTGCCGAGGTTCAGGTAGTCGCACCCGATCGTAACCGCAGCGGCGCGTCGAATTCGCTGACGCTGGAGTCCTCGCTTCGTACTTTCACATTCGATAACGGCGACATTGCCGTACAGATGGGCACGCCGACGGACTGTGTCTATCTGGGGGTCAATGCGCTGATGCGTCCGCGCCCGGATATCGTGGTGTCTGGCATTAACGCTGGGCCAAATCTGGGCGATGACGTGATTTACTCCGGCACTGTCGCTGCCGCGATGGAGGGCCGCCATTTAGGCTTTCCCGCGCTGGCGGTGTCGTTAAACGGTTATCAGCACTATGACACTGCTGCCGCTGTGACCTGCTCGTTGCTGCGCGCTCTGGCGCGTGAGCCGCTGCGTACCGGGCGCATTCTGAACGTCAACGTTCCAGACCTGCCGCTCGACCAAATCAAAGGCATTCGCGTAACCCGCTGTGGCAGCCGCCATCCGGCGGATAAAGTCATTCCACAGCAAGACCCGCGCGGTAATACGCTGTACTGGATTGGCCCGCCGGGCGACCAATGCGACGCCGGCCCGGATACCGACTTTGCCGCCGTTGATGCCGGTTATGTGTCGGTGACTCCGCTGCATGTTGACCTCACGGCCTATGCCGCTCACGACGTGGTTAGCGGCTGGCTTGAGCAAACGAGGGTCGATGCGCAATGGTAGTCAGTAAACGTGTCCAAAGCCTGCTGAATCAGCTTCGCCAGTTGGGTATCCGTGATGAACGGGTGCTCGACGCGATGGCGCAGGTTCCACGCGATAAATTTATTGATGAAGCGTTTGAACACAACGCGTGGGAAAACGTGGCGCTACCAATAGGCCAGGGTCAGACTATTTCGCAGCCGTATATGGTGGCGCGAATGACCGAACTACTGGAGCTGACGCCGGACTCGCGCGTGCTGGAAATCGGCACCGGTTCGGGCTATCAGACGGCGATTCTGGCGCATCTGGTGCATCACGTCTGTTCCGTTGAGCGGATCAAAAGCCTGCAATGGCACGCGCGACGTCGCCTGAAGCAGCTTGATTTGCATAATGTATCAACTCGCCACGGCGATGGTTGGCAGGGGTGGCAAGCGCGTGCCCCATTTGATGCCATCATTGTTACGGCGGCTCCGCTGGAGATTCCGGTTGCGCTCATGTCGCAACTGGACGAAGGCGGCATTCTCGTTTTGCCCGTGGGCGATGATCAGCAGTATTTGAAACGTGTTCATCGGCGGGGAGGCGAGTTCATTATAGATACCGTCGAGGCCGTTCGCTTCGTTCCCCTGGTGAAAGGGGAGTTGGCCTGAGACCCAGATTTGTCTGAGGGTTTTCGGCATAATTCAGCGTATGGTGAACACATTTTTCAGTGTTCATGACGTGCCTTGCGCGGTATTAAGTCACTGGTAGTTAACCTATTCCTGGGGGATAAATGAGCGCGGGAAGCCCTAAATTCACCGTAAATCGTGTTGTGGCATTATCACTGGTATCACTTTGGCTGGCCGGTTGTTCTTCTTCGAATAATGCGCCTGCGCCAGTGAGTTCCGTTAACAGTAACGGCTCCAGCAGCACGAACTCCGGTATGTTGATAACGCCGCCGCCGAAAATGGGGAGCACGGCGCAGTCAACGCCTCAGATTCAACCCATCCAACCGATTCAAACTCAGCCGGTGCAGACCCAGCCGCGTGTGACGCAGCCGGTTGCTGAACAGCCGGTACAGGTTGAAAACGGCCATATCGTCTATAACCGTAAATACGGTGATATTCCCAAAGGCAGCTACACCGGTGGCAGCACCTACACCGTGAAGCATGGCGATACTCTGTTCTATATTGCCTGGGTCACCGGCAATGACTTCCGTGACCTGGCGCAGCGCAACAATGTTGCTGCGCCGTATGCGTTGAACGTCGGCCAGGTACTCCAGGTGGGCAATGCCTCCGGTCAGCCGATTACCGGCAATAATCCGGTCGCCGTAGCCAGCGCACAGGCCAGCAGTGGAAATTCAGGATTAGTCTCAAAACCTGCACAAAATTCCACCGGAGCTGTTGCGTCCACTACGACAATTACGTATTCTGAGGACTCAGGTGAACAAAGTGCTAACAAAATGTTGCCTAATAACAAGCCTGCGACGACTACCGTCACAGCGCCTGTAACAGCACCAACTGCGAGCACAACCGTACCGACTGCCAGCAGTACTTCAACCAGTTCTCCAATCTCTACATGGCGCTGGCCAACGGACGGCAAGATTATCGAAAACTTTAGCGGCACCGACGGTGGCAACAAAGGTATCGATATTGCGGGCAGTAAAGGACAGGCTATTGTCGCGACCGCAGATGGACGCGTCGTATATGCCGGTAACGCACTGCGCGGTTACGGTAATCTTATTATCATCAAACACAACGATGATTACCTGAGTGCCTACGCTCATAACGATACAATGCTGGTCCGGGAACAACAGGACGTCAAGGCGGGGCAGAAAATCGCTACCATGGGTAGCACCGGAACCAGTTCAACACGTTTGCATTTTGAAATTCGTTACAAGGGGAAATCCGTCAACCCGCTGCAATATTTACCGCAGCGATAATTCGGCAAAGTACTTCACATGAACGCTTTCAGGTGGCATCGGCAGCCGCAGAGGCCACCTGAAGAGTGACATGATAAGGTGCATTGCCTGGGGATCACGGGTAGGAGCCACCTTAAAATGAGTCAGAATACGCTGAAAGTTCATGATTTAAATGAAGACGCGGAATTTGATGAGAATGGAGTAGAGGTTTTTGACGAAAAAGCCTTGAACGAAGAGGAACCCAGTGACAACGAACTTGCTGAGGAAGAGCTTTTATCGCAAGGGGCAACTCAACGTGTGCTCGATGCGACTCAGCTTTATCTGGGTGAGATCGGTTATTCTCCGTTATTGACCGCTGAAGAAGAAGTCTATTTTGCTCGTCGTGCTCTGCGTGGCGATGTTGCCTCACGCCGCCGAATGATTGAAAGTAACCTCCGTCTGGTGGTGAAAATTGCTCGCCGTTATGGCAATCGTGGTCTGGCGCTGCTGGACCTTATCGAAGAGGGCAATCTGGGGCTGATTCGTGCCGTAGAGAAGTTTGACCCAGAGCGCGGGTTCCGCTTTTCAACCTACGCGACCTGGTGGATTCGTCAGACCATTGAACGGGCTATCATGAACCAAACCCGTACTATTCGTCTGCCAATCCATATTGTTAAAGAGCTGAACGTCTATCTGCGCACCGCTCGTGAACTGTCACACAAATTGGATCACGAGCCGAGCGCCGAAGAGATAGCCGAACAGTTAGACAAGCCCGTTGATGACGTAAGCCGTATGCTGCGTCTCAATGAACGCATCACTTCAGTTGATACGCCGCTGGGCGGGGATTCTGAAAAAGCGCTGCTGGATATCCTGGCCGATGAAAATGAAAACGGCCCGGAAGACACCACGCAAGACGATGACATGAAGCAAAGCATCGTGAAATGGCTGTTCGAACTGAACGCCAAACAACGGGAAGTGCTGGCGCGTCGTTTTGGCCTGTTGGGGTATGAAGCTGCAACGCTTGAAGATGTGGGTCGCGAGATTGGCCTGACCCGCGAACGCGTGCGTCAGATTCAGGTTGAAGGTCTTCGTCGTCTGCGTGAAATCTTGCAGACTCAGGGGCTGAATATCGAAGCGCT
>JBOFJM010000663.1:0-3177 GCA_051656825.1 Kluyvera sp. | reverse complement strand
AAAACGAAGCCCCGGCGCTGACTCACGTCAGTGACCAGGGTGAGTGGAGGCAGCCAACCCCCAGGCAACTGAAGTACGACAGGTAAAGCCGTTTGCATAATATAGCTAAGCCAGCCATTATTAACGGCTGGCTATATAGGAGACGTTATGCAGGAACTGATATCGCAGATAGAAGAGATGGGCATTGAAATAAATCATACCAATTCACTAGTGATCATCTTTGGTATTATTTTTCTCACTGCCATCATTGTCCATCTGATTTTACATCGGCTGGTATTGCGCACTTTTGAAAAACGCGCACAGGCAAGCAGTCATTTATGGCTGCAAATTATCACGCAGAATAAACTGTTTCATCGGCTGGCGTTTACCCTTCAGGGGATTATCGTCAATGTGCAGGCGGTGCTGTGGCTGCAAAAAGGCAGTGATGCGGCGCAAATATTAACCACAGTGGCACAACTGTGGGTCATGCTGTATGCCCTGCTGTCGTTTTTCTCCCTGCTGGACGTTATTTTTAATCTGTCGCAGAAACTCTCTTTTTCCTCACACTTACCGTTAAAAGGGATATTCCAGGGCGTTAAATTGGTCAGTGCCATTCTGGTTGGCATTCTGATGATTTCGCTGCTGCTGGGGCAGTCGCCGGCCATTTTAATCAGCGGTCTTGGCGCAATGGCCGCCGTATTAATGTTGGTGTTTAAAGACCCGATACTCGGCCTGGTGGCAGGGATTCAGCTTTCTGCCAACGATATGCTCAAGCTGGGCGACTGGCTGGAGATGCCGAAGTATGGCGCAGACGGCGCGGTAACCGATATTGGGTTAACCACCGTTAAAGTGCGTAACTGGGATAATACCATCACCACCATTCCAACCTGGTCGCTGGTTTCCGACTCCTTTAAAAACTGGAGCGGAATGTCAGCCTCCGGTGGCCGACGGATTAAGCGCAGCATTAATATCGATACGACGAGCGTCCATTTTTTGGATGTTCAGGAGCAGCAGCGGTTAATTCAGGCGCGATTGCTGAAACCTTATATGGACTCCCGCTATCAGGAAATTAACCAGTGGAACCAGCAGCACGGCAGCGGAGAGTCTGTGCTTAACCAGCGGCGGATGACCAATGTGGGGACTTTCCGCGCATATCTTAATGAATATCTGCGTAATCATCCGCAGATTCGCAAAGATATGACATTAATGGTTCGCCAGCTTGCGCCGGATAATAACGGTCTGCCGATTGAGATATACGCCTTTACCAACACCGTGGTATGGGCAGAATATGAAAGTATTCAGGCCGATATTTTTGACCATATATTTGCGGTGGTTGATGAGTTTGGTTTGCGTATTCATCAGTCGCCAACCGGTAATGATATTCGCGCCCTTGCAGGCGCTATTCAGCCGCAATAATCAGGCACTGGCGCGTGAAATAAAGCGCCAGTCCAACATCACGCGCTCTGGCGGAACATCGGGATTATCGATTTTATTCAGCAGTAGTTGTACCGCTTTAGCGCCAATTTCTCGCGACGGTTGCTGTACGGTGGTGAGCTGCGGCGAAACCATTTCCGCCAGTTCCGTGCCATCAAAACCAACCACGGCGATATCCTGCGGCACGCGCAGCCCAGCCTGTTCAATGGCGCGCATCGCTCCCGCCGCCAGCGAGTCCGACACCGCAAACACCGCATCCGGTCGCGGGGTCATCGCCAGCAGATTTTTCATCGCAACTTTCCCCGCCGCCGCGCTCAGGTCACAGGCATACTCCACCGCCTGAAAACCCAAAGCCTGCTGTTGCAACACGGCTTTATAACCTTGTTCACGCAGCCGCGCATATTTGTAACTTAGATCGTGGTTAATCAGCGCGATACGCTGCCGCCCCAGTGCAGACAGGTAACCCACCGCATGTTCAGCGGCGTCAATATCGTTGATTCCCACACAAGAAATCGCCCCGGCATCGGCGTATTCGGCACACTGTACCCACGGCGCATCGCCAATAATGGTGGTCAATTCCGGTAATGTGGTGAAAGCGTCCATAGTGATAATACCATCGACCATTTTGCCGGTGAGCAGGCGTAGACCCGATTTGGAACGCTCGATATCCGAGCCAGAGTGGCACAACAGGATCCGGTAGCCATTTTTCTCGGCGGCCTCTTCAATGCCCTTCACCACTTCGGCGCAAAACGGGTTGGCAATATTCGACACCATCACCAGTATCATGGAGCTACGCGCCGTTCGAAGCTGGCGAGCCAGCAAATTAGGCTGATAGTTGCTCTCTTTGATGGCTTTAAGCACCCGCTCGCGATTTTTCGCTTTTACCGTTTCGCTGTTATTCAACACCCGCGAGACAGTCGCCACCGAGACACCCGCCAACTGGGCGATTTTCTGAATTGACATAGCTACGCTATTCCCTGCAATTAACGCTTTGCGTGCAGGCTACCATAAACATCAGCGGGGAAAATAATAAAGGAGCCAAATGGGCTCCTTTATTGGTTTACGACTCGGCGCGATTACGCTTTGCGGCGCAGCACTTTGAAGGCGGCGAACAGGAACAGCACCCACACTGGCAGCAAAATCGCCGACAGACGCATCCCGTCCATTGTGCACATCAGCACCAGAACCATCAGCAGGAACGCAATGCACAGATAGTTACTGGCCGGCGACAGCAGCGCTTTGAATTTCGGCTCGCGCCCTTTGTGGCGCATCGCTTTGCGGAACTTGAGGTGCGCCATGCAGATCATCACCCAGTTCAGCAGCAGCGTTGCCACCACCAGCGCCATCAACAGGCCAAAGGCTTTTTGCGGCAGCAGGTAGTTCACCAGTACCACCAGCGAGGTGATGGCCCCGGAAAGTATCAGTGAATTAACCGGTACGCCGCGACGGCTGACTTTGGTCAGGAAGCGCGGCGCGTTACCCTGCACCGACAGGCCAAACAGCATACGGCTCTTGGAATAAACGCCGCTGTTATAGACCGACAGCGAAGCCACCAGAATCACGAAGTTCAGCGCAGAAGCGACGACATTGCTATCCAGATTATGGAAGATCATCACAAATGGGCTGCTGTCTGACTTAATGCCCTGCCACGGATAGAGCGCCAGCAGAACAATCAGAGAACCGATGTAAAACAGCAGGATACGATAAACCACTTGGTTTACCGCTTTCGGGATTGAGGTTTCCGGGTTGCGCGCCTCGGCGGCG
>JBOFJM010000662.1:0-1725 GCA_051656825.1 Kluyvera sp. | reverse complement strand
CTGACTGCACTGATCGGTGGCCTGATCTTTATCTTCTCCACCTATTTCCTGCAACTGTACTTCCCGGACATCTCTCGCTTTAAAGATCCGGATGCATCGCAGCCAGAAATCATGCTGTACGTAGCGGGTAAAGCGTTCCAGGTTGGCGCTCTGATCTTCTCCACCATTACCGTACTGGCGTCCGGTATGGCGGCACACGCAGGCGTTGCGCGTCTGATGTATGTGATGGGTCGTGACGGCGTGTTCCCGAAAAGTTTCTTCGGTTACGTTCATCCGAAATGGCGTACTCCGTCGATGAACATCATCCTGGTTGGCGCGATTGCTCTGCTGGCAATCAACTTTGACCTGGTGATGGCAACGGCGCTGATTAACTTTGGTGCGCTGGTGGCGTTCACCTTTGTTAACCTGTCTGTGATTTCGCAGTTCTGGATCCGTGAAAAGCGTAACAAGACGCTGAAAGATCACTTCCAGTACCTGTTCCTGCCAATCTGTGGTGCGCTGACTGTGGGTGCGCTGTGGGTGAACCTGGAAGAAAGCTCTATGGTTCTGGGTCTGATTTGGGCGGCTATCGGCCTTATCTACCTGGCTTGTGTGACCAAAAGCTTCCGCAACCCGGTTCCGCAGTACGAAGACGTCGCGTAACGCATCGCGATGATGAAAAGCCGGAGGCCATGCCTCCGGTTTTTTTTTGCCTTAAAGATGTCTGCGGCATAAAAAATCATGCGTCATAACTCGCAGGAATAATATAGAGCTTTTGGTTATTGGAACCATCTGGGTGGCTAAGGAATAATTTTAAGACGTCTATTATTGGGTTAATCATTATTTATGTGGCACATGATTTTAAGCGGCATTTTCTGTGGCGCGCTGCTGGGCTTCGTTATGCAACGCGGTCGCTTCTGCCTGACAGGCGGCTTCCGTGATATGTATATCGCCAAAAACAACCGCATGTTCTATGCGCTGCTGATTGCTATCTGTATTCAGAGTGTCGGCGTTTTTGCGCTGATCCACCTGGGGCTGGTGCAGTATGACGCGGGTGTGTTCCCGTGGCTCGGTACGGTCGTGGGGGGCTTTGTCTTTGGGATTGGTATCGTCTATGCCGGTGGCTGCGCTACTGGCACGTGGTATCGCGCTGGGGAAGGGCTGATTGGCAGTTGGATTGCGCTAGTGACCTACATGGTGATGAGCGCGGTGATGCGCTCGCCGCACGCGTCGGGGCTGAATAAATTCCTCGGTGCACATTCAACGGCACATAACGGCATTGCCGAAACGCTGAATATTTCCGTCTGGCCGTTGGTGGTACTGCTGGTTGCTGTCACGCTGTGGCTGGTACGTAAAGAGCTGAGTAAACCTAAACTTAACGTTGCCTCGCTGCCGCCGCGCCGGACTGGCCTTGCGCATCTGCTGTTTGAAAAACGCTGGCATCCGTTTGTTACGGCGGTGCTGATTGGCCTGATTGCGCTGCTGGCGTGGCCGCTGAGCGTATGTTCGGTCTGGGGATCACTTCACCTACCGCCAATATCCTGCAATTCCTCGTGGGCGGCGACAGCAAATATCTGAACTGGGGCGTATTCCTGGTGTTGGGTATTTTCATCGGTTCGTTTATTGCGGCTAAAGCCAGCCGTGAGTTCCGCGTTCGCGCCGCCGATGCCGGTACGACGCTGCGTAGCGCTGGCGGCGGTATTTTGATGGGCTTCGGTGCAAGCATCGCCGGTGGTTGCTCTATCG
>JBOFJM010000661.1:0-2014 GCA_051656825.1 Kluyvera sp. | reverse complement strand
TCGGCCCGATGCTGGGCAAACGAGCCGAAATTCTGGGCGGTGTCGTGTTAATCGCCATTGGCATACAAATTATGTACGCCCACTACATGGGTTAATCCGCTTCTCGCTGCCAGACGTGAATCGCAAAATCTGTCTGGCAGTCAAACCTCTCCAGCCCTTTCAGCGTTTCCCACACTTCTGGTTTCGCTCGCCATGCAAACGGCGTCATCTGTAACAATGTCACCGCTTCCGCCCCGCTCAATTGCATCGGATACGCCAGCGCATCATGGCTGTGCAGGGTAAACCCTTCAAGTACCTCAGAATGCGGCGCGTGAAGCTGAACTTCACTGTAGATAAGCCCTTTCATCTCCACAAGATGGCGCGGGCCTGGCGTAACGGTCATCACCCAACCGCCCGGTTTCACTACACGTTTCAACTCCTGTGGGTTACACGGTGCATAAATGCGAATGACCACATCCATACTGTTATCGGCAAATGGCAGGCGCTGGCTGGAGGCCACGCAGAAATTAACCTGCGGGTAGCGTTTCGCCCCATAGCGAACCGCCGTTTTAGAGACATCCAGCCCCCACGTGTGCTGTGCGTCCGCAGCAAAGGCGTGGGTGTAATACCCTTCCCCACAGCCAATATCGAGTAGCTGTTCAGGCTGAATGCGATGCAGTTTTTCACTGATAGCATCGCGCAGAGGTTGGTAATGTCCAGCATCCAGGAATGCGCGACGCGCTTGCATCATTTCCGCACCGTCGCCCGGATCGCGCGAGCGTTTATGCTGTACCGGTAGAAGATTAACGTAGCCCTCTTTCGCCCGATCAAACTGATGATTCTGCGGGCAAAGGTAACTATTGCCGCTGCGCGTAAGCGGCGCGTGGCAGAGCGGACAACTGTAGGACATAACGACTCCGGCTTTATTTCAAAGGGCGAAAGTGTACCGCTATTCAGGCGATGGCGGAAGGTGAAGCGGCGGTTAAAAACAGGTGGGGATAAAAATGATAAAGCCCCGCTTTAGCGAGGCTTTATGCCTGATAATGATGCGCAGACGCGCCGCAAGATCAGTGATTGTCGAATCAGATAGCGGTTACGTTAACAGCCGCTGGGCCTTTCTGACCGTCCTGAATTTCGAACTCAACGTTCTGGCCTTCAGCCAGAGTTTTGAAGCCATTACCCTGGATTGCAGAGAAATGTACGAATACATCTTTGCTGCCGTCAGCAGGAGTAATGAAACCAAAACCTTTAGACTCGTTGAACCACTTAACTTGACCTTTAATCTTTGCCATTTGCAAAATTCCTTAGAGTGTTTTCTGCGCCCGCAGGCGTTTTCATAGATAAAACTGAGACATGACTGCATGAGGCACTAATATAAGGTTCGGCAGAGAAGCGGTATCAACGTCAACGTGTTTACTCAGAACTTCTTTACTGATAATGCCATACATAAACAGAACTGTACCTCGTTTAACCCAAAACGTGTTATCACATACAACGTAAATAATGGCAAGCCATTTTTAAACGTGTCTCGATCGGCCGCACAATTCCTGACAAATCATTTGTTCGGGCACGGTTTTACATCCAAATAAACATCCCACCCACTAAATGTTAGCAGGCCTTAACAGTGACATAGCTTACGGTAACGTAAGACTTTTTTTACATAGACCAACATTTTTTCCACGTCCAGAATAACCCAGTCGCAGCAAAAAAATTTATATCCTTAGATTCATTCTGCTATAACTTTTTCACATACTTTTCGATATCTGGTTATAAATACGAGTGGTTGACGGGAATCAATCTGCCAGAACAACGTTAATAGTGCAGACTATTATGCACCAAAATAATGAAACTTTAGTGACATTGCCTCATCGTAAGGCAATAAAAACGTTTCGCTGATGGCAAAGAGATTACGCGGTGATTAATTAAACACACGTTTAATAACGTTAATACGATTCGTCATATTTGTCGCGCGTTTAAATAGAAGTAACCAATGAGTTATGAATAACAATAACATAACGAAATGAATAGCATCGTA
>JBOFJM010000660.1:0-4077 GCA_051656825.1 Kluyvera sp. | reverse complement strand
ATTTGGGCGTTGGTGATTATTTGCGCCAGCGCGCTGGCGCCGCATCTGGAAATCGTCAGCTACGTCATGACTGGAATTGTGGCGTTTTTGATGTGTATTCAGGCAAAACAGTGGCTGCTCTCTTTTGTCCCGGGCACGTTTATTGGCGCCTGCGCGACCTTTGCTGGGCAGGGCGACTGGCGGCTGGTGGTTCCCTCTCTGGGCGTTGGCCTGGTGTTTGGTTATGCCATGAAAAACAGTGGGTTATGGCTTGCAAATCGTAAGGCAAGAACGCAATCGTCGAAAGAAACTGCGCTTTAATCGATAAGATAAAAAGTAAGCGGCGGTAGGGATTCCCTACCGCCGCTTTTTTTATGCCTATTCTGCTTTTTGACATTATCGTTTCCCTACGAAACGGCCTTTTTGTTGCTATCGTCCACGCGGTGATAGTCGTCGATAAGCTGGCATATAGTGATGATAACTATATAAAAATTAAATAAGTTGGCAATTGGCGTTATTGTTACTAATGTGAATATTGTGCTTACAAAAAGTAATTTAACCGCCTATTTAAGCTTCGGGACTGGCTGCATCAAGGACGATCTCAAATAAACGGGGACGTTGCCATGCAAACCTTTATCTGTTGCACATGTATTACCCTCTCGCTGCTGACTATTGGAAATCTCTGCGCGGAAACCACGACCGTCGGAGTGATTCATCTTCGGGGGCAAATTGTCGAACCCCCTTGTGATATTCAGCCTTCGGTACGGCAGGTTCATGTTAGCTGCTACCGCAACGGCCAGGACAATGTACAGTCGATAGCATTGAATGCACTGGCGGAAGGCCGCACCATCAACAACGCGGTCAGCACCGTCAGCCTACAATGGATAAACCGATAAAAAAACCTGGCTATTCTGAACATAGAGTACAAATAGTCCGAAACGAAATTGCGGTCGGTGTTGTCTATGGTAGACAATCTCTTGGTCATTACGAATGAGGAAGTGAGCATGACCGATCGAATTCAGGTGCTGCAGGGGGATATCACCCACTTTGAGGTGGATGTTATCGTCAATGCCGCCAATCCCTCACTGATGGGCGGAGGCGGTGTCGATGGCGCAATCCACCGTGCCGCAGGCCCTTCTTTACAGGAGGCCTGCGCGGTCGTCCGCCAGCAACAGGGAACCTGTCCACCGGGACATGCGGTGATTACTCATGCTGGTAATCTAAAAGCGAAAGCGGTCATCCATACGGTGGGGCCGGTTTGGCAGGGCGGGGGAGAGCAAGAAGCGTCGCTGTTACAACAGGCGTACCGCAATAGTTTGCAACTGGCGTTAGATAATGGTTATCACAGTATCGCATTTCCCGCTATTTCCACGGGGGCGTATGGTTATCCTGCGGCGCAAGCGACCGAAATCGCCGTGAGTACCGTTGCCGCGTTTCTGACTCGCCGTAGCTTGCCGGAAATGGTCTACTTTGTCTGCTTTGACGATGAGATGACCCGGTTGTACGAACAGGTCCTCAGCCAGACTTGGATTCCGAGCCTGGCCGAGGACGACAAAACCTAAGCAGCCTGTGTTTTATCCACCTTCTGCTGCGGCTTCCCGGAGAAAAGGAAACGTAGCAGAGGGATACGCAGATGAATTTCATACAGCACTAGCGCGACACCAATGACAAAAATTAGCCCAGTCAGGAAACCGAGCGCATTGGAGCTAATGCTTGGCATAATCCACGCACCGAAGAACAGCGTCAGCGGATGGTGCACCAGATAAATAAACAACGATGCGTTAACGAAGTAGGTGACTCGTGCTGACTGGAAGTTCAGCAAACGGTGGCCAAATGAGAACACCACGTTCACCATCCATACCCCCAGTACCATCGTAATCACACATTCTGTTTCATACATCCATGCCTCACCAGAACCGTAATGCTGGTTTAAGCGATAGGCGATAAAACCTAGCAGCGCCGCAACCGCGCACCACGGCGATGGTGTAGTAAACAGCGCTTTTAGCCGTGGATGGATAAACGCCAACGCGCCGAGAATAAAGAAGGGCACGTAGAACAGTGTTTGCATGACCACGAAGTTAAACAGCCCGTCGCTAAGAATCGGCGGGAAGAACAGGAAGATGGTGCGGCGAATAGCGGCGTAGGCTAGCCCCAGCAGCAGAAATATCAGCGTGAGTTTGCTCATCGTCATGTTGTCGAAGAACTCAGGGTGTTTGCGCTCCTGGCGGCGGCGCATAAAGCGGAAGGCCAAAATACCTAAGGACGTGAGCACGACCAACACCAGCAAAAACCAGAGATGCGACACCAATTCCCACGCCAGAGTATTATATTTTTGATACAACGAGAGCGTATGCCAGCTTTCCGTCTTACCCTTAACGTATTGCAGCATTAAGAATTGCGGCAGCGTCAGCAGGGGAATCGCCGTTAGCATCGGAATGCCGACGCGTTCCACGCGCACTTTCCACCATTTTTTTAATGGATAACGCAAAAACAGCATATAGGAAAAGTAGCCGGAGATAACGAAAAACACCTGCATACGAAAAGCATGAATAAAATCATTGAATAGCGTTAGCCACCACGAAGGTGTAGGGCTATTCATATGCCAGGTATGGCTGGAATAGAGTAATGAGATGTGAAAGGGTATCCCCAGCAGCATCAGCCAGGCGCGAATGGAGTCGAGGAAGTATTCACGCTGTGCGGGTTTGTTATTCATAGGGTTAGGTACGATTCTCAGACAAATCGCCTTATACGACCAGACGATAAAGATTACATTCGTTGGCAACCCTACACGAACTCTGGTTACCTGTCTTCAGGATAAGCACGTAAAGTGCAAAGCGCAGTTAACAGTTGCTTACTCGATAAGCCACTGCGTTGAACAATACGGGGATTATGTTGTCGGATTGCTTGAATTTCCAGTAAAATGGATCGGATCGATTTAAGCACACAAAGGGGGAAGTGCTTAGTTATATGAAACATACACCACAGATGATGAAACTGCGTTGGTTAGGCGCAGCCGTAATGTTGTCCCTGTGTACTTCATCTGCATGGGCATTCACTATTGATGACGTTGCAAAGCAGGCTAAATCGCTGGCTGATAAGAGCTATGAAGCGCCGAAAAGCAACCTGCCTTCCGTCTTCCGCGACATGAAATACGCGGACTACCAACAAATCCAGTTTAATCACGATAAGGCGTACTGGAACAAAATAAAGACCCCATTTAAGCTCGAGTTCTACCATCAGGGTATGTACTTCGACACGCCGGTGAAGATTAACGAGGTCACGGCCACTTCCGTACGTAGAATTAAGTACAGCCCGGACTACTTCACGTTCGGTAATGTTCAGCATGACAAAGACACCGTTAAGGATCTGGGTTTTGCTGGCTTTAAAGTGCTTTATCCTGTTAATAGCAAAGATAAAAACGACGAAATTGTCAGTATGCTTGGCGCGAGCTATTTCCGCGTTCTGGGTCAAGGGCAGGTTTATGGTTTATCCGCGCGCGGTTTAGCGATTGATACAGCGCTGCCGTCCGGTGAAGAGTTCCCTCGCTTTCGCGAATTTTGGATTGAGCGTCCAAAAGCGGCCGATAAACGTCTGACCATCTATGCACTATTGGATTCCCCACGTGCACCCGGAGCGTATCGCTTCGTTATTATGCCTGGCCGCGACACCGTTGTGGACGTGCAGACCAAAATCTACCTGCGCGATAAAGTGGGTAAATTGGGCGTTGCGCCGCTAACCAGTATGTTCCTGTTTGGGCCAAACCAGCCGTCGGCAACCACCAATTACCGCCCTGAACTGCATGACTCTAACGGTCTGTCTATTCATGCTGGTAATGATGAGTGGATTTGGCGTCCGCTGAATAACCCGAAACATCTGGCGGTAAGCAGCTACGCAACGGAAAATCCACAGGGCTTCGGCTTGCTGCAACGTGGCCGTCAGTTCTCCCGTTTCGAAGACCTGGATGACCGCTATGATCTGCGCCCAAGCGCCTGGATTACGCCGAAAGGTGACTGGGGCAAAGGGACTATCGAGCTGGTTGAAATTCCGACCAACGACGAAACCAACGATAACATCGTCGCTTACTGGACACCGGACAAA
>JBOFJM010000659.1:0-3247 GCA_051656825.1 Kluyvera sp. | reverse complement strand
GTAATAATCGTAAAGGCGCTGTCAGTGTGTTGGATAATCTGTCTCCGATCAATGCTGAGCGTGTTACGAAGTTGTATCATAAAGGTTCGTTTAGCCGTCAGGAACTGATGGACTCCGCCCGCTGGAAAACGGTTAGCGCTCAACTGGAACAGCTCCACGAACGCTGGCAGGATGTGAAGGCTGGTCATTAACCCTCCCGGTGTGGGAGTAATGGTGTGGAGAGGACAAGATGATTATCTATTTGCACGGTTTTGACTCAAATAGCCCTGGGAACCATGAAAAAGTGCTACAGCTTCAGTTTATCGACCCCGATGTGCGGTTGATTAGCTACAGCACGTTGCATCCCAAACATGATATGCAGCACCTGCTGAAGGAAGTCGATAAAATGCTGCAATTGTGTGCCGACGAAAGGCCGCTTATCTGTGGCGTCGGTCTTGGCGGCTTTTGGGCAGAGCGTATTGGTTTCCTGTGCGATATTCGCCAGGTGATGTTTAACCCGAATCTGTTCCCGAATGAGAACATGGACGGCAAAATTGACCGCCCGGAAGAGTACGCCGACATTGCGACTAAATGCGTGAATAACTTCCGCGAGAAAAACCGCGATCGCTGCCTGGCGATCCTTTCCCGCAATGATGAAGCGCTGAACAGCCAGCGTTCCGCAGAAGCCCTGCATCATTACTATGAAATCATCTGGGATGAAGAGCAGGGGCATAAGTTTAAAAATATTTCGCCGCATCTCCAGCGCATCAAAGCCTTTAAAACATTAGGCTGATAAAACGCCTCAGAAGCCCCGGCAACGTTCGCGCTGCCGGGGCTTTTTTTTGTTAATTTTTTAACCTGGCTTCACGCGTGAAGCACCCCTGGTTGCGCGTCCGCTCAACTTCTGCGCGATAAAACTTGATGCACATCAATTTTGGTATGACCAATGCACCATTCATGTTATTCTCATTGCAGCTGAATGGTTTCGTACTGGTAACTTGTTGTTAATTAAAGGCTATATTCATAACATTTAATTAACAATTGGTTAATAAATTTTAAGGGGGTCACGTGACTACACCAATGAAGAAAATCGTAATTGTGGGTGGTGGCGCTGGCGGCCTGGAACTGGCTACTCACTTGGGTAGAAAGCTTGGCCGGAATAAAAAAGCAAAAATCACGCTGGTGGACAGAAATCATAGCCATCTGTGGAAACCGCTGCTGCACGAAGTGGCGACCGGTTCCCTGGATGAAGGCGTTGATGCGCTGAGCTATCTGGCCCATGCACGCAATCATCACTTCCAGTTCCAGCTTGGCTCGGTGATGGATATTAACCGCGAAGCGAAAACCATCACCCTGGCGGAGCTGCGTGACGAGAAGGGCGAGTTGCTGGTTCCTGAGCGTAAACTGGCGTACGACACGCTGGTGATGGCTCTGGGCAGCACCTCTAACGACTTCAACACGCCGGGTGTGAAAGAGAACTGCATTTTCCTCGACAACCCGCATCAGGCGCGTCGTTTCCATCACGAAATGCTGAACCTGTTCTTGAAATATTCCGCGAACCTTGGCGCGAATGGCAAAGTGAATATCGCCATCGTGGGCGGCGGGGCGACCGGTGTAGAGTTGTCGGCGGAACTGCATAACGCGGTAAAACAACTGCACAGCTACGGCTATAAAGGGCTGAACAACGAAGCGCTGAACGTAACGCTGGTGGAAGCCGGTGAGCGCATTCTGCCTGCGCTACCGCCACGTATTTCCGGCGCGGCGCACAGCGAGCTGACCAAAATGGGCGTGCGTGTTCTGACGCAAACTATGGTGACGAGCGCTGACGAAGGCGGCCTGCACACCAAAGACGGCGAGTACATTAATGCCGACCTGATGGTGTGGGCGGCGGGTATCAAAGCGCCAGACTTTATGAAAGAGATTGGCGGCCTGGAAACAAACCGTATCAACCAACTGGTGGTCGAACCGACGTTGCAAACTACTCGCGACCCGGATATTTACGCGATTGGCGACTGCGCATCGTGTGCGCGCCCTGAAGGGGGCTTTGTGCCACCGCGCGCTCAGGCAGCGCACCAGATGGCGACCTGCGCGCTGAACAACATTCTGGCGCAGATGAAGGGCAAAGAGCTGAAAGCCTATAGCTATAAAGATCACGGCTCGCTGGTTTCGCTGTCTAACTATTCGACGGTCGGTAGCCTGATGGGCAACCTGATGCGCGGTTCGATGATGATAGAAGGGCGCATTGCGCGCATGGTCTACATCTCTTTATACCGTATGCACCAGATTGCGCTGCACGGTTACTGCAAAACGGGTCTGATGATGCTGGTGGGCAGTATTAACCGCGTTATTCGTCCACGTCTGAAACTGCATTAATCCTCGCTTGCCCCCGAAGGCGGCGCTAACGCCGCCTTCGGGAATCCCCTCAGAATCTTCCGAAACACCTGTATTCCCTCATAAATCCCCGTTTTTAATCCTCTGTCTGATTGGCACTGCTAACAATCAGTTGCAAAATTGTTAGTAATAGCAACAAAGGAGGATCTCCCGTGAATAAATCAATGTTGGCGGGTATAGGTATTGGCGTCGCCGCCGCACTTGGGGTTGCCGCAGTCGCGAGCATGAACGTGTTCGATCGTGTCCCGCAGTATGCACAGGTTATTTCTGCCACGCCTATCAAGGAAACGGTTAAAAACCCGCGTAAAGAGTGCCGCAACGTGACGGTAACGCATCGTCGCCCAGTTCAGGATGAAAACCGTATTACCGGCTCGGTGCTTGGCGCCGTTGCGGGCGGCGTTATTGGCCATCAGTTTGGCGGTGGTCGTGGTAAAGATGTGGCGACGGTAGTGGGCGCGCTGGGTGGCGGCTATGCCGGTAACCAGGTGCAGGGGTCGATGCAAAACAACGACACCTACACCACCACCGAACAGCGCTGCAAAACGGTATATGACAAATCAGAGAAAATGCTCGGCTACGACGTGACGTATAAAATTGGCGATCGGCAGGGCAAAATCCGTATGGACAAAGACCCTGGCAGCCAGATTCCGCTGGATAACAACGGCCAGTTGGTTCTGAATAAAGCCTAAAAAAGCACTAACCTGCTATTCGCCCCGCAATCACTCAGGCTGCGGGGCGTTTTTTTATCTTGCTGTCGCCCAATAAAATCGGCAAGCCTGCGCTTGCCGAATCACGACTACCTTACACCCTGAAACTCGTCTATTCGCTCAGCATATGCGGCCACAGCTTGAGAGTGGTTTCAGTAATCTGCATCAGC
>JBOFJM010000658.1:0-3370 GCA_051656825.1 Kluyvera sp. | reverse complement strand
GCGCTCCGCTTATCGGGCCTACAAACGCAACATGTAGGCCGGATAAGGCGTTTACGCCGCCATCCGGCAATCCACACCGTTCTTGCCTGATGGCGCTGCGCTTATCAGGCCTACGCACCACCATTTTGTATGGCCGGATAAGGTGCTTGCGCCGCCATCAGGCAATCCACTCCATTCTGCCTGATGGCGCTGCGCTTATCAGGCCTACGCAGGTTTGTACGCCGCCATTCTCACACTGCACCATGCCACATAACGCCACATACCATCCGTCATAGAAAATAGCTGGCTTATAAATATCGCGATGCCTTTTCTGCACTTTTTTAAATCCACCAAAGACATTTGCCGTTTACATTTGCTAATATATGTAAGAAGAAAATCAGGATATCCTCATGAGAAATCATCAATACACCTTAGCCTTTGCTAAACTGGTTGATGTAACGAGAGATTTATTTTTATTTTCATGTAAGTGGCATAAAACAAACTCGAATTACACCAAATATAGAATAATCTTATTAAGGAATGGGCTAAAAAATGCTTAGCCATCGGATTAGAATTAAGCGACGAGGGTACTCTATTGTTGCTAAATTTATTGATTTTGCATCAATGAATTTTTCATAAATATTATTCTTTTACTTATTTTCGCAACAAGATTTTTACAATGGCATCATATTTAGCATTCTGTTTTCCATTGTTTTCCTGTTAATAGGTGAATATACCAGCGTTTATAACTACCGAATCAAAAGTCTCCGCCTGTCAGAATTCCCTCGCTTCGCCGGAACCTGCCTGCTGTCGTTTGTTTTTATGGAAGTTTTAAGAATTTCATTCAATTACTTCAACGACATGCACCTTACTGGCCTTTGGGACTTCCCACTGTTTCCGCCGCCGCTGCTGCCTTACGCAGTGCCGCTGCTAACGGTGTTCATTGTCAGACTGGTTTTGATCAAGCGCTTTAAGCAGAAAAGACTACGTATTGCTATCGTGGGTATGACCCCAGCGGGTTTAGCCGCAGAACAAGAACTATTGAAAGAATATAGCTGGGAAAAGATTGACTTAGCTTATTATGACGACAGATGTGAAAGTCGCTTTGGTTATCTCACCCAAGCCCCTTATCGCGGTAAAGTCAATGACCTGCTGGAACAAGCAAAAAAAGGGGAATTAGACGAAATCTATATTGCTCTGCCAATGGCAGCAGTAGAGCGTATTCGTCATTTTCTCGCCATGATGTCTGACACCACCGTTAATACATTTATTGTTCCTGACCTCTACGCATATAGTTCGCATACCACCGAAGTTCGCATGATAGGTAATATGCAAGCAGTTAGCATTCTCAGTTCGCCCTTTGATGACGGTGGCGCAATAATAAAACGTGCAGAAGATTTGATCCTCGGCACTTTAATAACGCTTCTTATTTCACCATTAATGCTATTTATTGCTATCGGCATCAAGCTCACCTCGCGCGGGCCGGTGATATTTAAGCAAGATCGCTATGGTTTAAGCGGTCAAAAAATCACGGTGTATAAATTCCGCTCAATGCGCGTGATGGAAAACGCCGATGTCGTGGTACAGGCAACCAAGCAAGACCCGCGCGTCACGCGATTTGGTTCATTCCTGCGCCGTAAATCACTGGATGAGCTGCCGCAGTTTATTAACGTTATCCAGGGCCGTATGTCGATTGTCGGGCCACGCCCTCACGCCGTTGCGCACAACGAGGAATATCGCCAGATAGTTAATAACTACATGATTCGCCACAAGGTAAAACCGGGCATCACCGGGCTGGCGCAGGTCAATGGCTACCGTGGCGAAGTGGATACTCTGGATAAGATGGAAAAACGCATCCAGTACGATATCGACTACATTCAAAACTGGTCACTGTGGTTGGATATTAAAATCATCCTGAAAACCATGACGAAAGGTTTTTCCGGTGAAAACGCCTACTAGCGCGCTATTGCTTGCCGGTTTAGCGGCCATGCCTTCGGCGTGGGCGCTTCCGCAGCCGAAATCACATGTCGGCGTGGCTGGCATTGATTTTCAAAGCTAGGTCGCCGCCAACTACGGGCAGGTCAGTAATGTGACCTATCAGCCGTGGGCCAAAAACGAAATCAGTTCGTCGTATTATCACGTCAGCCCAATGCTGCGCATGATTGGCGACCGCTATGAAGACCATTATCTGCTGATGTATTCCGGCGATTATCGCCGTTATACCCAGGATAGCGCCGACGACTATAGCAACCACTTTTTACGTTTCACCGGCCAGTGGCGCTACGGGCAGATGCACGGTTTAAGCGTGGATTTGCAAGACACGCTGGGCCATGAAGAGCGCGGTAGAGGCATTAGCGAAGGCTTTCTACCAGAGCAGTTTAAAGCGTTTGGTATTGATAAACCGCTGAATACGCGCTTTCTCAGCAGCGAAGTGCGCTACAGCTTTGGCGCGCCGGAAGGCCGGGGCAAAGTTGAAACCGCCCTCCTCTATAAGCAATTGCGCTTTAAAAAGCTCGACGATGTGCGCGCGGCGGATGGCGATTTTTATCAGTACATCCGCGATCAGGAGTGGCATGAGCCAAGCCTGGTGGTCGAGCTGTTTGATATGTACAGCAAAAATAACCGCTTCCGCTATAGCTTTATTACCAACCAGCGGCGCTATGAAACGACATCGTTGAAAGACAGCAACGAGTACTATCTGCTGTACGGTTATAAGGGGCAAATCACCGGTAAAACCCACATAGATGCCAACGTGTCCTGGCTGTACAAGCAGTTTATCACCGCGCCTGATGCGCAGGATTTCAACGGTCTGAACTGGAACGTTGAGCTGGTGTGGAAACCCCTTCAGCACTCGGCGTGGACGCTGCACAGCGATCAGCACATTAAGGACCCATCCGAAGTTGGCGGCTATATCCAGGTGATGGAAAACGGCCTGGCCTGGACGCACCATTGGTGGGTTGACCGTTTATCAACCACCATTGATTACACCTACGTGACTGAAACCTATAAAAAGCAGGTTAACCATCGCAAAGACCGTGATGGCCTGCTGACATTGAGCGCAAGCTATGACTTCCGCCCTTCCATCAATTTTGAACTGAAGTATCAGAAAGACACGCTGCGTTCAAACAAGGAGACCGACTCGTTCTTTATTGGGCCAAACTACGAGCGAGAAGTAGATAGAACGCTGGGTTATAACAACCAATTGATTATGTTTACGGCCATGGTACAAATCTAACGTGAAAAATTTAATCGCGATGTTTCTCCTCCTCTGTTGCAGCCTGGTGACGGCGTGCAGTACGCCAACACCGTTAATGGACACGCCGTCGAAGGATAACCGTTACTGGTTGGGTGAAGGTGACCAGGTCAGTATCACGGTAGCCGGTGAGCCGGA
>JBOFJM010000657.1:0-3948 GCA_051656825.1 Kluyvera sp. | reverse complement strand
TGAGAGAAAGCGGCGCGAGGCGCAGGCCGTTTTCGCCTTGCAGCAGGCGCTCTACCTGGGTGCGTTGCGCTTCAGGGATAAACGCCACCGACTCCTGCGGCGGCAGCGTCACCCGCAGCGGGCCGCTGTCGGTCGCCAGCCAAAAGGCCAGCTCCGTCCCCTGCGGAGTATCCCGCCAATGGCGGGTCAGTAAAAAACCAGCTTTTGGCTGCGTCACGCGTGCTCTCATCAATAAAAAACCCGGCTTGATTATAGCCTGGTTAAATGAATTGTACTGATTTTTTATACAGCTATTTTAGCCCGTAGCGGCTCTGTCGCTGAAACAGAAAACGATCATCACGATGAGCGATGTTATAAAACATATATTATTTAACTTAATTAATGATTAAGTATTCAAATAATAAATGCATCCATAAATGTTGGTGAAAATGTGAAAGCTATCATATTCAAAAGTCAATAAGCCGTAATTTTGGCATCTCATCGATTACCCGTTTCCCGGAGGTTCCGGTAAGCTAACTGTAATTCATATAAAATAATATTCTTTATGTTTCTAGTTAATATGGCGTCATAAGGACTGATGATATTTAAACGGGAAGTGTAATGTGACTAAAAAAACAATTTTAACGATCAGCAATTACATGATTATTAGTGCCACCTTTGAGGGTAATTCAAATGAGTAGCGCAATAAATACACTGGAAAAATTAATTTTACCATTGGCCGTGAAGCTAGGGAAACAGGTTCATGTCAATGCCATTAAAAATGGTTTTATTCGTCTATTATCGCTTACCCTGGTTGGCGCGCTATTTGTTTTGATTAATAACGTCTTTTTGAATTTCGGCGAAGGCTCCTTTTTCTGGTCGTTAGGCATTCGATTAGACGCTGAAACGATTACGATGTTAGATGGCTTTAAAGTTATGGGCGGCAGCGTATACAACGGTACGCTGGGTATTATGTCGCTGTTAACGCCATTTTTTATCGGTATGGCGCTTGCTGAAGAGCGCAAGGTGGATGAACTGGCCGCAGGCTTACTGTCTATCGCCGCTTTTATGACGCTAACACCTTTTAACGTGGGCAATATTGCGGCGGTTGGCACAAATTGGCTGGGGGGAACGAACATCATTTCTGGGATGATTATTGGCCTGGTTGTCGCTGAAATGTTTGCTTTTATTACGAAGAAACACTGGGTGATTACCTTACCCGATAGCGTGCCGGAGTCCGTTGCGCGCTCATTCAGTGCGTTAATCCCTGGTTTTATTATTCTATTGATTTCTGGCCTTCTTTCCTGGGGATTATCACTGGTAGGCACTAATTTCCATCAGTTTATTATGCAGAGCGTATCCGCACCGTTAGCCTCGCTGGGCGGTGTTGTGGGCTGGGTATACGTGGTTTTCAACGCCGTGCTGTGGTTCTTCGGCGTACACGGCGGTTTAGCGCTGACTGCCTTAAATAGCGGTATTTTGTCGCCGTGGGGAATTGAGAACGTTGAAATCTATACGCAATATGGCTCGGTTGAGGCGGCGTTAGCGGCAGGCAAAACGTTCCACTTCTGGACAAGCCCAATGATGGAGTCTTATGTCTATCTGGGCGGAACAGGAGCAACGTTAGGGCTGATTATTGCTATTTTTATCGCTTCTCGTCGTGCGGATTACCGTCAGGTGGCGAAACTGGCCTTACCCTCAGGGTTATTTGAAATCAACGAGCCTATTTTGTTTGGCCTGCCGATCATTATGAACCCAGTGCTGATGATCCCTTTCATTTTAATCCAACCACTTTTAGCGGGAATCACCTTGTTGGCCTATTCACTTGGGATTATTCCTCCGGCGACCAATGTTGCGCCGTGGACCATGCCGCCAGGCCTGGGCGCCTTTTTTAACTCTAACGGTAGCATTGCTGCGTTAATCATGGCGTTGGTGAATTTGGCTATTTCTACATTTGTTTATTTACCGTTTGTGATTATCGCCAATAAAGCACAGGGAGAAATTGAAAAATCTGAAAGTGAAGAGGAGATTGCGGCAGCCTTGAAATTCTAGCCTTGTGATAGAAGGTCAGACTTGCCGTTTAGCGATGGTCACCGTTGGCGAATAGGAGTGAGAGGTCATCATGGAGATCCGTACAGTACATGAGAGTCAGTTTCTGAATGGTCATGATTTTTACATGTTCATACTTGATAAGACTGAAAGTGTTAACGGAATACATCGACATGATTATTATGAATTCACTATTGTTTTGACCGGCGGATGTTGCCAGGAGATCAACGGTAAAAAAGTGGCGCTGGAACGTGGTGATTTTGTTTTTATCCCTATTGGCTCCTACCATCAGACTTTTTATGATTCTGGCGTAACCCGAATCTTGAACATGGGCGTCAGCAGGCAGTATTTCAGTGAGCACTATCTGCAATTATTTCCTCATTATTTTGTGGCTTCCCAGCGTTATCGTATCAGGCAGGATTTTCTCACCTTTATAGAAGCCACGGTTGCCTCACTCAATAATAATGAAAATGAGGTTGATGAATTTAATAAGTTACTCACCTTTTATATTGTTAACCACTTGCAGCATCATCATGAGGATGTACAGGATGATGACACGCCGCGCTGGCTAAAACAGCTCGTCAGCGATATGCACAAGAAATCGATGTTTGGTGAATTCGCCTTGCGGAATATGGTTGAGTTATCCGGGAAAACACAATCCTATTTAACGCGTGCGACCAAACGCTATTACAACAAAACACCCGGGCAAATCATTAACGATATCCGTATAAATTTCTGTAAAAAGCAGTTGGAAACCACTAACTTTCCGGTAGCAGATATCGCTTTTGATGCAGGTTTTAACACCCCAGGGCTTTTTATTACTAATTTTAAAAAAGCGACTTCGTTTACTCCAGGAAATTATCGGCGGCAGTCCAGACATATTGTTTGAAAGACCAGGGTAGTGGCTCTCGATAACAAGGGGGCTGGCCTTCATAAATAGTAAAATACTTTATTTATCAGGAATAATGATGAAAAAATTAAAGGTGGTGACTATTGGCGGCGGCAGCAGCTACACGCCTGAACTGCTTGAGGGATTTATTAAGCGTTATGCTGAATTGCCAGTTACCGAGCTTTGGCTGGTTGATATAGAGGAAGGAAAAGAGAAACTCGATATTATCCACCAGCTTTGCCAGCGGATGGTAAAACGAGCGGGTATCCCGATGACAATCCACAAAACGCTGGATCGTCGGGAAGCGCTGCGCGAGGCAGATTTCGTGACCACGCAATTTCGTGTTGGGCAACTGAAAGCGCGCGAACTGGATGAGCAGATCCCACTGTCTCATGGCTATCTGGGACAGGAGACTAACGGCGCTGGCGGGCTATTTAAGGGGCTGCGTACTATCCCCGTTATTTTTGAGATCATTCATGACATTGAAGAGTTATGCCCACAGGCGTGGGTGATTAACTTTACCAATCCAGCCGGAATGGTGACTGAAGCGGTTTACCGCCATACTTCGTTCCGCCGGTTTATTGGTGTCTGTAACGTACCGATTGGCATGAAAATGTTTATCAGCGATATTTTGTCTCTCGGTGCTGAGGATGATATTTCCGTTGACCTGTTTGGTTTGAACCACCTTGTTTTTATAAAAGAGGTTTGGGTGAATGGGGTTTCCCGCTTTGCTGAGGTGCTGGATCGAATGACCTCTGGGCAAATTAACGGTAGTTCGGTAAAAAATATATTTAGTTTGCCGTTCAATGCGGGTTTATTTCGTGGGTTAAAACTCTTGCCGTGTTCCTACCTATTATATTATTTCAAACATAAAGAGATGTTGGCAATTGAATTGGGTGAGTTCTATAAAGGTGGTGTGCGGGCGAAGGTCGTTCAGCAACTGGAAAAACGGCTATTCGAACTCTATAAAGACCCTCATCTTGATACCAAACCTCAGGAGCTTAATGAGCGTGGCGGTGCTTATTACTCAG
>JBOFJM010000656.1:0-2007 GCA_051656825.1 Kluyvera sp. | reverse complement strand
AGTAGCAGCAGGCGGCAAGGCGCTATCAGCGCACGAGCAACGGCTACGCGCTGCGCCTGGCCGACGGACAACCGCGCGGCTTGCTCGCCCACCACGGTATCAACACCGTCCGGGAGCTGCGGCAAAAACTCATTCACCCACGCTTTTTCCAGCGCGTTATGCAACGGTTGTTCTCCGGCATCTGGGTTGCCCAGCAGCACGTTTTCCCGCAGCGTAGACGCCGGTAGTTGTGGGTTTTGCCCCACCCAACTCATCATTCGGTGCCAGCTTTCCGGTTGCAGATTGCGCAGCTCTACGCCATTCACTTGTAATGAACCGCTGTAGGGTAAGAAGCCCGCCAGCGCATTTAACAGCGAACTTTTCCCCGAACCGCTTTGCCCAACCAGCACCGCTCGTTGCCCGGCTTTCAGCGTAAAGTTAAGCGGGCCAACCAGCATTTTGCCTTCTGGTGAGGTGATAAAGAGATCGCGTGCGTGCAGTGTGACGGGTTCGCTGGAGTCCAGCGTTTGGTCGCCTTGCTCAGGATGCGCCAGTGGCGCTTCAAGGAACGTTTTCAGGCTATCGGCAGCCCCGACAGCCTGCGCTTTAGCGTGATAAAACGTACCTAAATCGCGCAACGGCTGGAAGAATTCAGGCGCCAGAATCAACGCCAGAAAACCGGAAGAGAGCGTGACAGCCGTCCCGTAGCTGCCAAAATTCAGCTCGCCAAGATAGGAGAAGCCAAAATAGACCGCGACCAGTGCGATGGAGAGCGAGGTGAAGAACTCCAGCACGCCTGATGAGAGGAAGGCGAGACGCAGTACTTCCATGGTGCGCTGGCGAAAATCCTGTGAAGCACTGCGAATGCTCTCGGTTTCAGCGTCGCCACGGCCAAAAATACGCAGCGTGTCCATACCGCGCAGGCGGTCAAGGAAGTGCCCACTCAGGCGCGCCAGCGCAAGGAAGTTGCGACGGTTTGCGTCGGCAGCGCCCATGCCAACCAGCGCCATAAACAGCGGAATCAGCGGCGCGGTAACCAGTAAAATCAGCGCAGCCGCCCAGTTGGATGGGAAAATCGCCACCACGATTAATAACGGCACACACGCCGCCAACGCCATTTGTGGCAGATAGCGGGCATAGTAATCATGCATGTCGTCAATTTGTTCAAGAATAAGGGTTGCCCAGCTACCGGCGGGTTTGCCCTGGATCCACGCAGGGCCAGCCTGTTGTAGCCGGTCGAGCACCTGTTTGCGGATTTCAAAACGGATCTGTTGCCCCGCATGGAAGCCGACGCGTTCGCGCAGCCAAACCACCCACGCACGAAGGATAAAAATCAACACCAGTTGCACAAAGGGCAGCAGCAGCGCCTCGCGCGGGATATTCTCCATGATCATATGATGGAGAATACGAGCCAGGAACCAGGCTTGGGCGATGATCAACACACCGCTGACAAAGCCGAGCAGACGGGAGGTCATCAACCAGCGGCGTGAAAGTACGCTTTGCTGTTTGAGCCAGCGGGTGAGTTCTTGTTGGCGACTTTTATTCATTGGGCGCTTAGCAGGTGGCTTATAGGTAATGGTTTCAGTTATGGGCGCGGCAATGTTACATCGCAGAAAAAATAAAGGCGACTTATCGTCGCCTTTTTTACTTTTGTTACTGACTTGTAAAGATTATTTGCAAGCGTCAGCCAGTCCGTCGAGGTAACGTTCCGCGTCCAGCGCTGCCATACAGCCCGTGCCCGCAGAGGTAATTGCCTGGCGGTAGATGTGGTCCATAACGTCACCCGCAGCAAATACGCCTGGAATGCTGGTTTGCGTGGCGTTGCCGTGAATCCCGGACTGCACTTTGATGTAGCCGTTTTCCAGCTCCAGTTGGCCGTCGAAAATCGCGGTGTTAGGGCTATGACCGATAGCGACAAACAGGCCCGCCACCTCGAGAGTCTCAAGGGTGTCGGTGTTCTGCGTGTCACGCAGGCGCAAGCCGCTCACGCCCATCTGATCGCCAGTCACTTCTTCCAGCGTGCGGTTG
>JBOFJM010000655.1:0-3168 GCA_051656825.1 Kluyvera sp. | reverse complement strand
AGCCAATGGCGCTATGAGTCGGTTACGGCGCAGGAACTGTTGTCACCGCTGGCCGATAAATCTCGTTATACCGGTCACCTACTGGACTTTAACGTGCGTGCAGAACGCATGGGCTGGTTGCCGTCAGCACCGCAGTTAGGCACTAACCCACTGCGCATCGCCGATGAAGCGAAAAAAGCGGGCATGACACCGGTGGATTACACCGTTAAAGCGCTGAAAGAAGGCTCTATTCGCTTTGCGGCAGAGCAGCCGGAAAACGGTAAAAACCACCCACGCAACCTGTTTATCTGGCGTTCTAACCTGCTGGGTTCCTCCGGTAAAGGTCATGAATACATGCTGAAGTACCTGCTGGGTACTGAGCACGGTATTCAGGGGCTGGATCTGGGTAAACAGGGCGGCGTAAAACCGGAAGAAGTGGAATGGCAGGATAACGGCCTCGACGGCAAGCTGGATCTGGTGGTGACGCTGGACTTCCGTCTGTCGAGCACCTGTCTGTACTCCGATATCGTGTTGCCAACGGCAACCTGGTATGAAAAAGACGACATGAATACCTCGGATATGCATCCGTTTATTCATCCGCTGTCTGCCGCCGTTGACCCTGCATGGGAATCGAAAAGCGACTGGGAAATCTATAAAGGCATCGCAAAGAAATTCTCTGAAGTCTGCGTAGGCCATCTGGGCAAAGAAACCGACGTGGTGACGCTGCCAATCCAGCACGACTCCGCCGCTGAACTGGCGCAGCCGTTAGACGTTAAAGACTGGAAAAAAGGTGAATGCGACCTGATCCCAGGGAAAACCGCGCCGCACATTATTCCCGTTGAGCGTGATTACCCGGCAACTTACGAACGCTTTACCTCCATCGGCCCATTGATGGAAAAAATCGGTAACGGCGGTAAAGGGATTGCCTGGAATACCCAGAGCGAAATGGATCTGCTGCGTAAGCTCAATTACACCAAAGCGGAAGGCCCGGCCAAAGGCCAGCCAATGCTGGACACGGCGATTGATGCCGCAGAGATGATCCTGACCCTCGCGCCAGAAACTAACGGCCAGGTGGCAGTGAAAGCTTGGGCGGCGCTGAGCGAGTTTACCGGTCGTGACCATACGCATCTGGCGCTGAATAAAGAAGACGAGAAAATTCGCTTCCGTGATATTCAGGCGCAGCCACGCAAGATTATCTCCAGCCCAACGTGGTCTGGCCTGGAAGATGAGCACGTGTCTTATAACGCCGGTTACACCAACGTTCACGAGCTGATTCCTTGGCGTACGCTCACTGGCCGTCAGCAGCTGTATCAGGATCACCAGTGGATGCGTGATTTCGGTGAAAGCCTGCTGGTTTACCGTCCACCGATCGACACCCGTTCGGTGAAAGAGGTGATGGGCCAGAAGTCTAACGGCAACCCAGAAAAAGCGTTGAACTTCCTGACGCCGCACCAGAAGTGGGGGATTCACTCCACTTACAGCGACAACCTGCTGATGCTGACGTTAGGTCGCGGTGGCCCGGTGGTGTGGATGAGCGAAGTGGATGCCAAAGAGATGGGGATCGAAGACAACGACTGGATTGAAGTCTTCAACAACAACGGTGCACTGACTGCACGTGCGGTAGTGAGCCAGCGTGTTCCGGCTGGGATGACCATGATGTACCACGCGCAGGAACGTATCGTGAACCTGCCGGGGTCTGAAATTACCGGTCAGCGCGGCGGTATCCATAACTCGGTAACCCGCATTACGCCGAAACCGACTCATATGATTGGTGGCTATGCGCACTTGGCCTATGGCTTTAACTACTACGGCACCGTCGGTTCGAACCGTGATGAGTTCGTTGTAGTCCGTAAGATGAAGAACATTAACTGGTTGGATGGCGAAGGCAATGACCAGGTACAGGAGAGCGTAAAATGAAAATTCGTTCACAAGTCGGCATGGTGCTGAATCTCGACAAATGCATCGGTTGCCACACCTGCTCGGTCACCTGTAAAAACGTCTGGACCAGCCGTGAAGGCACCGAATACGCCTGGTTCAACAACGTTGAAACCAAACCGGGCGTTGGTTTCCCGAACGACTGGGAAAACCAGGAGAAATGGAAGGGCGGTTGGATTCGTAAGATCAACGGCAAACTGCAGCCGCGCATGGGTAACCGTGCGATGCTGCTGGGTAAAATCTTCGCGAACCCGCATCTGCCGGGTATCGAAGACTACTACGAGCCGTTTGATTTCGATTACCAGACGCTGCACACCGCACCGGAAGGCAGTAAGGCTCAGCCGATTGCCCGTCCTCGCTCGCTGATTACCGGCAAGCGTATGGATAAAATCACCCAGGGGCCAAACTGGGAAGATGACCTGGGCGGCGAGTTTGAGAAGCTGGCGAAAGACCAAAACTTCGAGAACATGCAGAAGGCGATGTACGGCCAGTTCGAAAACACCTTCATGATGTATCTGCCGCGCCTGTGCGAGCACTGCCTCAACCCGGCGTGTGTGGCAACGTGCCCAAGCGGTGCGATTTACAAGCGTGAAGAAGACGGTATTGTCCTGATCGATCAGGATAAATGCCGTGGCTGGCGTATGTGTATCACCGGTTGCCCGTACAAAAAAATCTACTTCAACTGGAAAAGCGGTAAGTCCGAGAAGTGCATTTTCTGCTACCCGCGTATTGAATCCGGGATGCCGACCGTGTGCTCCGAAACCTGCGTGGGCCGTATCCGTTACCTCGGCGTACTGCTGTATGACGCGGATGCAATCGAAAACGCAGCGAGCACCGAAAACGAGAAAGATCTGTATCAGCGCCAGCTGGATGTGTTCCTCGACCCGAACGATCCAAAAGTGATTGAGCAGGCGCAGAAAGACGGTATTCCGCTGAGCGTTATCGATGCGGCACAGAAATCGCCGGTTTATAAAATGGCGATGGACTGGAGGCTGGCGCTGCCGTTGCATCCAGAATACCGCACGTTGCCGATGGTTTGGTATGTGCCGCCGTTGTCTCCAATTCAGTCCGCTGCGGATGCGGGTGAACTGGGCAGCAACGGTATCCTGCCGGACGTTGAAAGCCTGCGTATTCCGGTTCAGTACCTGGCAAACCTGCTGACCGCAGGTGACACCCAGCCGGTGATTCTGGCGCTGAAACGTATGCTGGCGATGCGTCACTTCAAACGTACCGAAACCGTTGAGGGGGTTATTG
>JBOFJM010000654.1:0-31868 GCA_051656825.1 Kluyvera sp. | reverse complement strand
TGCATATACTCACGCTGAAAAGTGTCCTTACTTAGCGGGCGAGAAAAGAGATAACCCTGGCCGTACTTAACGCCTTGTTTAAGCATATTCGAAATCTGCTTGTAGTTCTCGACGCCTTCAATCACCACATCGGCATCATATTCGGCAATCGCTTGCAGAATCTGCTCTGTCGCGGCTTCTTTGCCACGCGCCAGGCAGCTTCTGTCCAGCTTGATGTAGTCTGGCTCCCAGAACGCCAACCGCTCTTGCAGTGCGTCCAGCGTGCCAATCCCATCCCAGGCAATGTTGACGCCGCCGTCTTGCAGTTGCTGTAGATTCTGCCGCGCCACGTCGGTAAGCGGCACTGCGCTATGGGTAATTTCAAACACCAATTGACCCGCGCTCAGGTTCTGACGGGTGACGATACTCAGCGCATGAGAGGCAAAGTCAGCGTCGTTAAGCTGTACCGCCGAAATATTCAGCGTGTACATGTACTCTTCATGCATATCAACCGACTTTTTGGCGATAAACGACAGCGCTTTCTCCATGACATAATAGCCCATCTCCACAATGCCGCCGTTTTCTTCAAGCTGTTGGATAAACTCAGCAGGCGGAACCACATTGCGGCGATGCGTACCGCGCACCAGCACTTCGCCGCCAATGCAAACGAAGTGGGATAAATCAAAAATAGGCTGAATCACAAAATCGATACCGACATCGAATTTAGCATCTTCAACACAGCGAATAACGTAATGCGTACTCTTTTCCATACCGGTCTCGCATATCAAAACTTTCCCCCCAAAAGCGACCAGGCAGCTGAAAACTTAAGCACCCGGAGGGAATTAAATAGGCCGTTAGCCCAATCTCTTCGCGTATCGATGAATGAGCCAGTCCAGAGCGCTATCAAACTTTTGGCGATGATAAATTTGTCTCAGACCACCCATTTAACGCCGCAAAAAACGTAGCCTAATCGTGCCTTAAAAAATCCCTTTCTGACGGATTTGCTTCATCTTCTGCGCCGGAGCACCGAGGGAACTTAACTCCAGTTCTTCCATTTGCCCGTTTTTGCTGCTCTCAACGGCAGGCGCAGCGGTACGGCCCGACATACGCAACTGTTGTAACAACAGGTTTTGCTGGTTGAGCAAGGTCTTAAGCTGGCCAATCTCACTTCTGAGCTGCGTCAGCTCTTTGACCATCGCTTCATCTGGCTCGACCGCCACAGGCGCGGAGGCCGGAGCCGGTTGGCGTTGCAGCGCTTCCGACATCAGCGCCCGCATCTGGCGCAACTGCTGTTTGCTGAAATCTGCGCTCGGAGCCGGTTGCTCAGCCACGGGCGCTGGCGCTTCAACAACGGGCGCAGCGGCGGTCGTGCCGGGCAACAGCTCGGCATTGACCAGTTCACGGCACAATTCATCGAGCGTTAACTTCTCGCGGCCCATCGCCTCGGCAACGTGGCTACAAAGCTGCGGGTTCAGCAGTTGTAGCTGAAGCCCCGCAAGGTAGACGTTGCGATGGAAGCGACGCATTTCCATATTAGCATCGCCAGGATTCGTGCCCGCCTGGTTAAGTTCCTGATGCCATTTCTTCAGTTGCAGCATCGCGCGCAAATCTGCGCGCGAGTGTTCCGGCGACAAATGCAGGGAGAGACTAACACGGCGAATGTGCCTGTTACTCATCGTCACCCACCTCTGCCATGTGCGGAGCGGCGACTGTCTCCACGCCGGAATCTGCATGGTACAGGCAAATTTCACGGGACAGTGCGCTCTGCGGGTTTTCAATGGTCACAACGCGGTCGCCCAGCGTGGTGTAAGTCTGGCGAACAGCGGATTCAATCAGGTGCGCGCCGCCGCCCACAAGGTATACACGGTTCGGGTTTTTCGCGAATTTCTTCGCTTCATAGGCCACCTGGTCGCCCAGTTCCTGAATTTTGATCTCCACGCGCTCAAGAATTTCGTCAATGCGCGATTCATCGTTAATCACGCTTTTCACGAATTCCATGTCATGACGGCGCTTAATCAGCTCGTTCGCCACCAGATAGCTGGAGTCGCTGTCGGCAGCCGCCAGCAGTTTGCGAGTGGCGTCAGTCACCATCGCCACGCCAATTTCGTTGTTGCCGTAGATAGCGGAAACATCGTCAAACTCACCCACGATCACGCCCATATCCAGGGTCGTACCGCCGCAGTCGATCACCAGCGATTTGGTAAATTCCGTGACGTTGGAGTTCAGCAGGTGAGACAGCGCCGCAGGCAGGCTTTCTGGCATTACCTGGACATCAACAATGCGGAACAGTTCACCTTTGTTCAGCGAAATATCACGCATCAGGTTGCGGCGCTTGGCTTCAATGCGGCTTTCGTTGCGCTGGCAGTCGTCCGGGTTGTAGAACTGGGTAATAGGCAGCGTGACGATAACTTCAACGTCGCACGGCGTCATGCCCGTCAGCAGCAGCGCGTGGTGCACTGCCAGCAGGTTCAGGTCGTCGTACTGGTAGTCGATATGCGTGGTGGATAACGCTTTATCGGAGGTCGCATCGTAGGTGTATTTGGTCGTGCCGATGGTGTAGTTGTACACCGACTGCCCACGCAGCAGCGCGGCGCTTTTCCAGTCTTTGCGGAATGAGTTCGGCGATACCACGGTCTTCAGAGTACCGTTCTCAATCCAGCTAATTTTTACGTTAGTAGAGCCATCATCAATGGCAAATTTCATACGGGTTGCAGTCATGGTTACGTTCTCAATCTAAAAGGTTTTTTTACAGCGCTGCGTCGTCCGTCAGGACACGGCGTGCGCCAAGATAATGTGATTGCCAGAATTTATCGGATAGCTCGCTGATACGAATATTCAGACCGGTGCGCGGCGCTTCGATAAATCGGCCATCGCCCAGATACACCCCAACATGGTCAGCGCCAGGGCGTTGGTTAATGTTGAAAAAGATCAGGTCGCCTTGTTTCAGGCGGCTCTGGTGAATCGATTTCAGGTTGTTGTCCTGATACATGCCGTTCGCCGTGCGAGGCAGTTTGCGCTCCAGCACGTGGTTAAAGGCATAAAACACCAGCCCGCTACAGTCGAAACCATCGCGTGGGCTAACGCCGCCCCACAGGTAGGGCTTGCCGAGCTGGCTTTCCAGTCGGTGCAGCACCGTGCGCAGCTTGGCGGTCGTTTTCGGCGAGAGGCGTTTGGCAGTCGCCATCTCCTGTTGCATGTCTTCTTGTACGTCTTTCCACAGCGTTTCAGAGCCGCCCAGATTGCCGGGCTTCCAGCGAGAGTGCATCGCCAGCATTTCGCGGTTTTTCGCTCGCTCGGCGCGTTTTTGCGCAATATCGCGGCGCTTTTGTTCCGGCGTCAACGGCACGACGACTGCCCGCTTTTTGGCTTTCGCCATCAGCCGTTCGCGGTTCAGCTTGCGCTTTTTCGCTTCGCTGTCGGTTTGTACCTCAGGCGCTTTCGCAGGCTGAGGTTTTGCGCTGACATAGCTCCCTGGCGTCAGCAGCAAAAAGAGAAAAAAAAGCTGTACCCGCCGGGCAACGGAAGCCCGGACAGGTACAGAAAAGAGAGGAAGGATGAAACGTTTCACAGCTGTAATTATCGGATTAACGGGTGTTCGACAGCTTTTCGGTCAGCGGCTTGATGACTTTCTCACCGTGCTGGCCAAAGAACTGATATAGCGTGTCGCTGGCTGAGCGCGTCAGTACCATGATTTCAATACGACGGTTCGCGGAGCTAAGCGGGTTATTCGGGTCGAGCAGCATCTGGTCTGCCATCCCACTCACCTGCAAGATCTTGTTCGGGTCCAGACCGCTGCGCGTCAGCACTTTACGCGCCTGCATCGCACGCTCACCGGACAAGTTCCAGTTGTTGTACAGATCCTGGTCGCGGAAACGGGTTGAGTCGGTGTGACCGGTGATAATTATCTTGTTGTCTATCTTGTTCAGCTCAGGCGCGAACTCGGTCAGCAGACGTTTGAAGAATGGGGTCAGAATCGCGCTACTACGCTGGAACATTTCGCGCTTCTGGTCATCAGTCACCAGAATACGCAGCCCCTGCGGCACAATTTCCATTTTCAGGTTGGCCTGCGCATCGTAGGCGGAAGTAATCTTCATGATCATCCGCGCCAGGTCTTCAATTTCGTTTTTGGAACGGGCGTTGACTGCATCGACGCCTTCCGTGTTACCCAACTGCTGCGCTAGCTCAGCACGCGTTTTTGCCTGTGCCTGAGCCGGTGTGGTGGTGTTCTGCTCGTCGTTTTGCCCATTACGCCCGCCCATCACCGTAATTTGACCGCCGCTGCCGTCTTTTTGGGTGATAGGGTTAATGGTGTTGCCTTCAAAAATAGACTCACCGTGTAGCTGCGAGACTATCTCTTTACGCTCTTCTTCCGTGACCGCGCCCATAATCCACAGCACCATAAACAGCGCCATCATCGCCAACGTAAAGTCGGCGAAGGCCACCTTCCACGCGCCGCCGTGCATCGCATCATGGCTTTTGCGCGCGGAGCGTTTAATGATAGTGGTATGTTCTTTACTGCGGCCCCGCATCAGGATTCACCAATCATCTGGTTTACCCAACCATCCAGCGTGGCAAATGTCGGCTTGGTATCCATCGGCAGCATTTTACGCCCCGCATCCACCGCCAGCAGGGTCGGTTTACCCGCAACGTGGTTCACCAGCACCGTACGTACACACTCCAGTACCGAGATCTGTTTTTTGGTGCGCTGCTCCATGGCGTTCGCCACGGGGTCCATCAGGCAGTAACAGAAGAATACGCCGAGGAATGTACCAACCAGCGCCGCCGCCACTTTCACGCCGATAACCGCGATAGAACCGTCGATGGACTGCATGGTGATGATGATCCCCAGTACCGCCGCACAAATACCAAAGCCAGGCATCGCTTCTGCGGTACGCTGCAAAGAACGGGATGGTTGCAGAAGGTTCTCTTCCATCGCCCCCAGTTCTTGCTCCAGAATCCCTTCCAGTTCGTGTTCGTTAATCTTGCCCATCGCCATCAGGCGGAAGTTATCGGAGATAAACGTCACTAACGCTTTGTCATCAAGCATTAACGGGTATTTCTGGAACAGCGGGCTGTTTTCTGGCGCTTCGATGTGCTCGTCCAGCACCTTCAGGCCGCCGTCCTGCACCAGTTCCAACAGTTCATACAGCAGCATCAGCAGTTGGCGCTGGTATTCGTTGGTGTATTCATTTTTGCGCATGATGCCACGGAACTGGCGGTACATTTCCCCCAGAACGGCACGCGGGTTGGCGAGAACCATCGCCCCAAAGCCAGCCCCCAGGATGATGATAATTTCACCCGGCTGCCAGAAAGAAGAGAGTTGGCCGCCGGACATTAAAAAGCCGCCGACCACACATCCCATGATGATGACAATACCTAAGAGTTTCTGCATAAACCTTTCACTTCTCGAAAAAAGACTGAATTTTTTGGGCGATTTTTTTATTGAGCTGACACACTCTGGCCTCGGTTAAATCGAGTACCAGCGCAATCTCTTTTAGGCTCATCTCATGCTGGTAATAAAGTGTCAGGATCAGCTGTTCACGCTCATCAAGCGCGGCTAATGCGCTGCGCAGCGTCCGGCTGACGACCACTTCGTCTTCCAGAGGACGGCTGTCCAGCGCACCTGCGTGAACGTCATTGCCTAACAGCTCATCCAGGCTCTCTATCGTTTTGGCGCAGTCCAGCAATAGATATTCCTGGTACTCTTCTGCGGTAATCGACAGATGGCGGTTGATATCTTCGAAACCAGGCGTCCGCCCGAGTTGACGCGCAATTTCGCGGATACCGTCGTTCAGTTTGTGAGTCTTCTGCCGCAGTCGGCGCGGACGCCAATCCAGCAGACGCAGTTCATCCAGTACCGCACCACGAATACGCTGTACGGCATAGGCGGCGAACTGTTCGTCCGGGTGTCCATAGCGGCGCAGCGAAGTCAGCAGCCCCATCAGGGCAATCTGCTCCATATCTTCCCGGTCGATAACGCTACTGGTCTGGTACGCGAGTTGTTTGACTATCTTGTTAACCAACGGCAGATACGCGCTGAGATAGCGCGCCTCGTCTGCCGGGGTTAAGGAGTCACTCGCAATAAAGTCCATCATTTCCATTGCGGCTTATCTATCACTGGAAAACCATTTTGCTGATGATGACGTCTTCAAACGGGACGCTCATCTTCAGGCTGCTAAAGCGCGCGGCATAGGCGGCCATTAGCTTGTCGTGCAGTTCATTGACGCTCATCGCACGCACATCGTCGTAGTCGAGGTCAGAAAGCAGGCTCACCGTCGCCCCACGCACTGCGGGGATCATGTCCTGTGCGCGGCGCGAGTCTTCCGGGCCGTTGGTCGCCAGGTTCAGCTCCAACAGCAAATAACGTTCTTTCTGTGTTTTGCCTTTTAACGTGATAACCACGTTTTTAATTTCCACGAACTCCACTGACTCTTTGGAAGAGCTGGAGAACATGCCAGATAAAAAGCTGCTGCCGGTCGCTTCGTCCATGCGCAGTAAATGGGTTCCCACCACCGTCATGCCAGCCGCCAGCATGGCGGTGACAAGCGCGATAATGAGACCAAAAGAGAGTGTTTTTGCATTCATATGTGTGTTGTCTTAAACCGTCATTAATACCGAATCGTCAGCCTGGCGATCCTGTGAGGCCGATGCGTTGGCCGCTATCTCTGCGCCCGCCTGAATGGCGTTATGCTGTTCGGCAAATTGTTGTCCTTTGCCCTGCTGCTGCCCCCCGGATTGGGAAGACACCTGCACGTTAACCTGAACAAAGTTCTGCTCGGTTAAGCTTTGGCGAAGGTCGTTACTGGTCTGCTGTAGTGCGCGATAAACGTCGGCATGGCTGGCGTTGATTTGCACCTGCACACGCCCGTTATCGACCTGCATCGAGATATCGATTTTGCCCATATCCGGCGGGTCAAGACGGATGGTGGCGTGCTGGATTTGGTTCTTCACCTGCACCTGTAAACGCTCACCGAGCGCGGTTTGTAACTGCTCGCTCCAGCGCGATGGCTCTGGGTCCATCTTGAGTGTGCTGGTCGGTACTGACGGTGACGACGTGACCACGCCAGACGGCTGAATAGCGTCTGTCGTTTGCGTAGCCATCGGCGTTACCGGCGTCATTGCGGTCATCAGAGTCGGGGCCATCGGCTGGCTGGTTGGCAGCGAGTTCACCGCAGAATCTGCCACGTTAACCCCGATGGGATTAGCCCCGGTTGGCGCCGCCAGATTCTGTTGCAACAGCGATGGCGCAAGGCCCATCGACAGCGTCTGCGAAGCCATCAGCGGCTGGCTATTCGCCATCAGCATGTCGTCCGGCTGCTGTGCTATACCAAAGTCGTGCGGGCTTTGCGTCGGCATCTGGCTGGTCATCAGCAGCGTTTCCAGCAGTTGTTGCTGTGAGTTGTCTTTTAGCAGCGTATCACCCAACGAGTGCAGGTCAGCGTTGCTATCGTCGTCGTCATCCAGCGACAGCGGCTGTGCGCTGACGGTGATATCACGCGTTGGCTGCATTCCCTGACCGACCATCAGCGCGTCAATCACGTTAAGCAACGCATCGCTAAACCCCGTTGGGTTTTGTTCGCCCGTCTGCCCGACAATCGATTCAGCCTGCATCGGCAGGCCGGAACCGTTCAGTGAGCCTTGAGAAAGGTTAAGAATATCCATCAGCGCATCCCCTCATCATCCGTAAATAGCGCATAGGCTGACGCCCCTTCTCGGTTGCGTGCCGCAAGGCTCATCTTGGCAGCCAACATGTCGCTCTGCCCCTGGCAGTATTCGCGAGCCTGTCGGTGCGTTTCTTTCAAGGCATCCAGCGCCTGTTGCTCTGACGCCTCCAGAGATTTCCCCTGGAGGGCAGTCAGTAGCTCAGCGATTTTGGCATCCACGTTGACCACGGCTGGCCAGTTATGGTCTTCCGTCGCCTGGCGTAGAGCCTGAGTCAGCGTCTGGATAGCATGTAACGTACTCATGCCGCCTGACCCATTTTTTCCCAGCCTTCCTGGATATTGCCGAGAATCACTTCTACCTGTTCGATATTTTCCACCGACAGGTTGTGGCTCGCGTCGTACAGACGATAGACACAGTAGTCGTACAAATTCGCCAGGCTCAGCGCCAGCTCACCGCCTTTGTCAAAGTCCAGCGCGCTGGTCAGTGCATTGAGGATGTCGATGCACTTATTGATGCTCTGTGCTTTGCGCTCAAAGCGCTGCGCGGCGATGTGGCTTTTCGCGCGAACAAGCTCATCCATCAGGCCGTTAAACAGCATCAGCACCAGTTGGTGCGGGTTGGCTGCTGCGGCCTGAATCGCCAGATCGGATTGTTGATACAGGCCGAAGTCTTCCTGGTCGTTACCGTACATTGAAGGAATTTCCCTTTGAATTAACTAAACATACTCATGGTGTTGTTCATCTGCGTCATCAGTGACTGGAGCTGCGTAAACTGCTTGAGATAGCGGTTAAACGAGGACTCATAACGCGCGTTCATTTTTTCGGTTTTGCTGTCGATTTCCGTCTGCTGGCGATCGAGCGTTTCCTGACGCCCTTTCAGCAGGCCGCTGCTGGAGCTGAGGTATTTATCCAGCGATTTATCCATCGACTTGATCAGACCATCGTTGCCGTTAAAGAACTGGGCTACGGTCTGCGGGTCGTTTTTGAGCTGCTCTTCCAGCACGTCGGAATCGATGCTGAGCTTGCCGTCTTTATCTGCGGAAATACCGAACTTACTCATGTTCTGATCACCGAAAGTGCCGCGCAGCAGGTTGCTCAGCTCGCTAGTCAGTGAAGAGATACCCGCATCGCCCGCAAACGCACCACGGTCATCAGAGCTGCCGCCGGTCGCAGTCAGCCCAGAAACGGTGTCACGCAACGTGTTATAGGCATCGATAAACGCCTGCATCTGGGCTTTGGTTTCGGTGGTGTCGGTATCAACCGAGATAACCAACGGCTTGTTGGCTTCGGTGGTGCTGGTCAGCTTGATGGAAACGCCGTCAACCAGGTTATCCAGGGTGTTAGAACTGCTGGAGTAAGATTTGGTGGAGTCGCCGATGGTGAACAGCGCATCTTTCCCTTCGGTAAGGTTCTCTTGTTTATCAAAGATGTTCTGCCCGCTGGTCATGCCGCTGGTATCGAGCTGAATATCGTACTTCGCGCCGCTCTGGTCGCTGTTCATAATCAGCGAGACTTTGCCGTCAATGCGCATCAGCGAGGCGGTAATGCCGTTCTGACCAGTGGTTGCTGTGGTGGAGTTCGACGCGCTTGGGAAGTCAGTTTTGTTAATCGCCTCGGCAAAATCGGACAGGTTGTTCAGGCCATCCATGTCCACTTCAATGCTTTCGCCATTAAGGTTGATTTTCAGCGTGCCGGTGGCGTTTTTAATCGCGTCGTCGTCGAGATCCTCAAAAATTTTCTGCTGCGCGGTCGCCAGTTGCGTGACGTTCAGGCTGTAAGTGCCCTTCTTGGCGCTCGCGCTGGCGGTAATCGTCGCGATACCTTCCTGGTTCATGGTCGCGGAGTTTTTCAGCACACTGGCGCTGGTCGAGTTCAGTGCAGTAATAGAGCTACGGAAGGTCGTCAGTGCGGTACGCAGTGACGCAAGCGCCTTGGTCTGCGCATCCAGGTTTTTAGTCTGTTTCGCGATCGAGGTTTGCAGCGCAATAATGTCATAGCCTGCGAGCTGGCTGGCCAGTGTAGATGGGTCAAAATCAGACATAATAGATTCTCCAGGCACGCAAGCCATGATCGGTATGCAATGGATATAGCAACTATCGCGCCAACTTTTAAGTTGTTGAATATTAAGAATTTAAATAAAGGCAGGAATAGATATTTCCGCTTTTTCCGGCAGGGGAAGGGAGACGCCGGATACAAAAACACCGCCATACAGCGGTGTTTTATTTTCCTGCATAATCCGGGATGGATTAGCCCAGCAGGGACATTACCATGCCAGACATGCTGTTGGACTGCTTCAGCATGGACATGCTGGTCTGCGCCAGAAGCTGGTTACGGGACATGGTAGACGCTTCGGTCGCGTAATCCGCATCCTGAATGTTGCTCAGCGCCAGGTCGGTGTTGTCTTTCATGTTTGCCAGGTTAGCCGCGGTGTGACCCAGACGGTTGATGCTCGCACCCAGTTTAGAACGTACCGCACCCACGTCATCCAGAGTGCTTTCCAGCGCAGTCATCAGATCTTTTGCAGAATCAGCATTAGTCAGGCTGATAGAGCCGCTGGCGTTAATGAAGGAACCGGAAGCAGAGAGTTTGTCAAACGAGCCACTGGCGTTGATCAGGCTGCCGCTTGCGCTTGCGCCGTTCAGCTCTTTAGACAGGTCAACTTTCATGGTTTCGTCAGTAGAAGAACCAATCTGGAAGTTCAGCTCGCCTTTGAATTTACCGTTAGCACCGAACAGTTTGTCACCTGCGTAAGAGGTGTTGTTCATGATGTTGGTCAGCTCGGAGTTCAGGTCATTCAGCTCGGAGTCAATCGCCTGGCGGTCTTTGTCGGTGTTCGTGTCGTTCGCTGCCTGAGTTGCCAGGTCTTTCATGCGGTACATGATGTTGCTGACTTCATCGAACGCACCTTCAGAGGTCTGCAGCAGTGCAGTCGCGTCGGAGATGTTACGCTGTGCAACGGACATGCCGTTGGTCTGGCCCTGAAGACGGGTCGCGATTTGCAGACCAGCCGCATCGTCAGCAGCAGAGTTGATACGCTTACCAGTGCCCAGACGTTCCATCGCAGTGGACAGCAGGTTGTTGGATTTGTTCATCGCATTGGTGGATGCCATGGAAGATGCGTTAGTAAAGATAGAGAGAGACATAAATGATTCCTTATTTTGTCCTGGTGATTCAGTTGTTGTAATAAGTAAAGACGACACGGCAGGAACAAAGATTAAATCGCCGGATATCAAATGCCGGATTTTTTGCCAAAAAAAATCATAATTATCTGATATGAAACGATTTAAAAATCACAATTTTTTCTCTCTTTCACGCTTAACAACGCGGTTATTGCGATGTGTTAAGCCGATTTCTTAGCAGAAACACGGTTCCTTCTTTATCTCTGGCCCGCGCGATGTCCCCCTGGCAGGCAAAAATTTTTTTATTCTATTTTTCATCCCAACTATTATTCTCATCGCCTTTATTCCATAAATCCTCTTAATTTGACCGAATTACATCTCATTCATATTTCGTAGATTGCGGCCTTGAAGTAAAACCTTTTATAAAGCGACCAGAAAAAACTGAAAATTAAATCTTTTTTTTAGTTTTTATTAACTCTGTTTATAAATAATACCGTTAAGCAATTAGATCACAGTAATAACACGGCGAATTCACCGCGCGATCACTAAATTAACATCAGTTTTTTTTAACTAATACTCGTAACTTAATCCAAATATCATGCCCGTTTTATCAACGTCACAGTTAAAAAGGCTGTTGCACGTCACAGTTTTATCGCGTAAAAAGAGCACAGGAAAAAATTATTCCTTCCTGTTGAGGCGAGATGCAAACGAAAGTCCTTCCGTTATGACAGCAAAATAACACCTCGCCTGGAAGTCAATAACATCCATCGTACTCTCCCGCAGGCACGCGGCATTCATTAAGAATTCTAAATGGAGTTGACAATGTCATCAGACAATCTCTGAGGACGTTGAGTACCCGTTTGATTGTCGCCATATTTCTGGGGTGGTTGAATCCATAACATATAGATGAATAAACGCTACTGTTCTGTAAACAACTGGCTGGTTGACGTTGCGTCAGGTTCGATTCTCCATTTAACGACCGGCGAGCGAAAACGACTCGGTGAGTATCAACTTAAGCTGCTTGATATCCTGGTGCAGGACGCCGGTAAAATCTTCACGCGTGAAGAACTGACCAATCTGGTCTGGGAACGCCGGGTCATCGGTAACAACAGCTTGCCCAACGCCATTCATGCGCTGCGTACTGCGCTGGAAGATGACGGCAAAACCCAACGCATCATTAAAACCATCCCGCGAAAAGGCTATCTGCTGGAAGCAGAGTACTGCTGCGTGGTGGAAAAAGACGAAGATGAAGTGAGCGACCCGGAAGGGGAAGCGGCTTTAGAAGACGAGTTCAATGACGCGCCGCCGCTGGACGAAACCGAAGAACAGTCGGTTATCGCGGAAAATCACCGCATAATGCCGGTCACTCACACCACGCCACCAGCCATAGCGACACCGCCACCGCACGGGATCACCCGTTTTTTGCTTATTTTGCTGGTCGCCATTACCGCTACTTTTGCTACCAGTTGGTATCTGTTTAGCGGCCAGAGCGAACGGCAGGTCGTACGTGAAATTCAGCCAGGCATCTACAGCAACATTCAGCTTTATTCGGTAGAAACGTCAGGCGACCCGGAGTATATGTCGGCCAATCTCTACAGCAAACTGAAAGACTCGCTGTACGCGATTAACCAGCAGATCAAAATGAAGTCAGTCTCCATGCACGTCTATTTTCACAGCAGTAATTCATCGCTGAACTACAGCTTTATGCTGACCAGCCAGTGCGATGAAAAACAGCTAGCGATGGCAATTGATCATTGGCGTACCGATACGGTGCAGTTGAACAACCTTATTCTTCGTGAGACTCGGAGGAAGCTCAATGAAATGGCAACCTGCAAAGAGAGTTAATCTGTTGATCGTGGTGATAATGGTGTTGGTTGCGCTCAGTGCGCTGGCATTTAAGCTCTACCCGGCATCCGCCAACGCGCCGCACGGCAATGTTGAAGGGGGATTTCAGATGGGCTTCTACGACCTGATGTCGCAGCAAAAAGAGATTTACGACGTCCGTTTGCAATCCACACGCGGGGTGATGATGACCACCATCACCAACCCCAACGACAACCGTTTTATGCTGAAGGGGAAATTCACCCCCACGCAGAAAAAACAGGGGCGGATTTACTTTAACCTCACGCCTATCTACTACAGCACCGAGCAAAAAGGGCTGATTATTGATGGGCTTGTCGATCAGCTGATGTACTCCAACTACTGGATGGAACCAATTTCATTCAACAAACAGTCGCTGGTTGTCGGGCAAAACGGGGCGATTTTCCTCTACCCGCTGCACAACTGACTGCCAACCGGAGCCGTTCCCCGCTCCGGTTTAGCCGCTTATCCCAACAGGTTTTTCACCGTCGCCAGGCGCACATTTGCCTGCGCGCCTAACGCCTGTGACAGCGAACTGTAGCTACTGCCGCTGCGAGCCAGCGCTTCGCCCAAACCGCGCGAGGTTTCCAGCGCCTGTTTCGGGTTATACACCGTCGCCATATCATTGATACGCGACGTCACGCGATCTTGTTTCTGGCGCAGTTTGCTGCGCTGGGTGGTGATGTGCTCCAGCGTATTTTGCAGCTTCATCATCCCTTCGCGCTCACGGCGCGGGGGCAGTGAGAGCATGTCGTCACTGCTGGCGTTTTCCGCCTGCGGCGCTAACAGCGTAAAAGCATCCGCCGGGAAATTTTTGCCTTCGCCGCGCACGGTAAGCTGCTGGCTAACGCGCTCCCAACGGCTTTCATCGACACTAAACACCAGTTGTCCACTGCCCGTTTGGTTGGCGTGGATCCCTAAACGCCCCAGCCCGACATTCAGGCGAGTCAGCGTTTGGCGTGGGGTAGCTTCTTGCGGCAGCGCCACGGCAACCATTTGACGCTGGCGACCACCCAGCGAGAACACCAGGGTTTCGCCGCCCGGCTGGCTCAGCAATTTCTCGCTGCCCGGCAGGGTGAAATTGACCGTACTTTTCTGCTCCAGCGATACGGTTAAATGGCGGTCAACCGTGCCACCGGAAAGCTGTGTCCGGCGCGCCAGGTGCTTATGCAGTGCGTTGGCCTGGGCGCTGGCATCCCCGCCGCGCGATGCCGACTGGCGAAGCTGTAACAGCTTTGTTTCCGCCGTCGCCAAATAGTTATCGGCCTGCTGAACAGCAGTAAGTTGCTGATTAAGCTGCACGTTGTAGCGCATCGGGCGACGTGAAAGCAGTGCCGCTTCCGGGAAGGCGTTGCGGGTCGAAGTGACCTCGGGCGCATTAACGCGCCCGACGCTCTGGGGTGCATCAATACTGCCGCGCCCAGTGGTCGCTGGGGCGGAAGTGGTCAACGATGCTGTTTTTAAACCAACTTGCATAAGGATTACAACAAACTAAAGAGGTTAAGCTGGCTTACCATACTGTAGGCCTTATTCGTAATCTGCATTGACGTCATATACAGTTGCAGATTAATCGTGGTGGTTGCCGAGTCTGCCGCGTTCAAATCGGTTTCAACCTGCGAGTTCGATAAACTCACATCGGTATGCGCATCATTGATAAGCGTCAGACGGTTCTGGCGGCCACCGAGGTCGGTAAACAGCGCGCCCAGGTTATCGCTGGTCGTCTGCGTCGTACCAATCAAGTCCGTCAACTCGTCTTTATAGTCTTCGTAGTTGGCGTTTGGGTCTTGCATCTTTTCACTCAACGCTTTCAGCTTATTCAGCATTTCAAGGTCGTTGCCGGAGCCGGAGAATGCCCCCGTCACGTTGGTGTTTTCCTTGATAGCCACGCCGTTGGCGACCTGGGTTTCACGGGTATTATTGTTGCCGCCAAACACATACTGGCCGTTAGCGTCCAGCGTCACCGTTTTGTTGTTGGTCTGCGTGCCGGAAAACAGGTAGCTCCCGTTCTCGTTTTTGCTGTTCAGGGTGGCGACCAGCGAGTCCAGCATGGACTCCAGTTCTTCGCCGTAACCGGCCTGATCTTTCTGGCTCAGAGTGCTGTTGTTCGCAAGCTTAAGCTTATCGCTCACCGACAGTACCTGGTTGCTGAGCGCATTAATGTGCGACTCCTGCACCGACAGTGCGCCAGTCAGGCTGGTGATGTTGCTCTGATACTGCTTGATGGCCGACTGTTCGCGGCCCAACTGCACCAGACGGCTCGCGGCGACCGGATCATCAGACGGGACGTTAACGCGTTTTTGCGTCGAGAGTTGCTCCATCAGCTTCCCGACACGAGATCCGTTAATCCCTAATTGCGCCAGCATGGCGTTTGAGTTGTAAAGGCTACTAATACGCATACGTTAGATATCCTGATGGCGCTTAAAAAATACCCAGCAGATCGCTGAAAATCTGATTACCGGCGGCGATAACCTTCATGTTTGACTGATACGCCTGCATATAAACTTGCAGGTTAATCGCCTCTTCGTCCTGGTTTACCGCACTCAGGTTGTCGCGCTGGTTCTGAGCCTGCGAGCTAACCGAAACCGCCGCTTCCATTTCCGTCTGGCTCTGCTTACTGGCGATACCGATGGTCGAGATAATCGCCGCCGCGCCTTCGCTCAGGCTCATATTGCCGAGGCCAGGGATATTGGTTTTCTGATTTTTCAGTTCAATCAGGGCGTTCAGGTTATCGCCGTTGCCCGGTTCGTTTGGATCACCAGACAGCGCGATTTCGTCTGGCGAAAGGTCGTTCACCTGAAGCATTCCCGCCGGATTCGATGGGTCAAAGTTGAACAACGGTTTGCCCAGATTGCCGTTCAAGTCGTAGCCTTTGCCCAACTGATCGTTGAACAAGTCAGCGACGGCTTGCGCCATCCCCTGTACAGACTCGGTCATCTGCTTTAGCGTGCCTTCTTCGTAATCGTACAGCGCGCCCAACTGACCGCCCATTGACGGGTTAAGCGAGAACTCACTGGTTGAAAACTTCAGCGTCAGCGTGGTGTTACCGTTGCTGTCTTTACTGGCATTCAACTGCCCGGCGATTTTCCCGCTCACCAGCGGCTGACCGTTGCTTAATGCCACCGTGTAACCGCCGCTATCGTCGGTCACTTTGACGTCGGTCATCGAGCTAAGCTGCTTTACCAGTTCATCGCGCTGGTCGCGCAGCACGCTGCTGTTGCCGCCGGTCGAGTCCATCTCAACAATTTTCTTGTTGTAGTCGGCAATCCCGCTGCTCAGGGTATTAATCTGGTCTACCATCGCCCCACGTTGCGTGGTGATGGAGTCTTTCTGGCTGGTGATGAAATCGTTCATGCTGTTAAAGCGCGTCGCCAGCGTATTCGCCTGGTTCAGCAACTGCTGACGCAGCGCCTGGGATTCAGGCTGCTGAGTCAGGGCGCTCAGCGCACCCACGAAATCGTCAAGGCCGGTCCCCAGGCTGGTTGAATCGGTTCCGATGACCTTCTCCAGGGCGCCGATATATTGGTTGCCCATACTATAGTAATTCGCCTTGCTGTTGGTCTGCCAAACCTGGTTTACCAGATACTGGCTGGAGATCCGGCGAATACTGTCCACGCGCACGCCGTTGCCTGCCGAAATGCCGGACTCCCCCATCGGGCCTATCGCACTCTGAATAATCCCCTGGCGGCTATAACCGGACGTCAGGTAGTTGGCGGTATTCATCGACGTCACGTTCATGCCCAACTGGGCCGCCTGTAGTCCACTAAAGGCGTTATTAATCATACTCATGGCTTACTCCTGCCCTACGAGTCACGGGAACGACGGGCGTTTTAAGTTCTAGCGGTTGTCCATGTAAAGCGGCCGTTTGCGCCTCATTCTTAAGCGGAGCCTGCACCTGAGGTGAAAGCTGGCTGATTATCATCTGCGCAATGCCGGTACTGCGCTGGGAAGCCAGCTCAGACGCCATTTTGTCGTCGTAGAAATCACGCATCATCCGCTGCTGCTTGCTGTTGAACGGATTGTCCTGGCCCAGCACATCAGACGCTTTACGCATCTGCGACAGCATCGAGCGCAGCATCAGGGCTTCAAACTGCTCGGCGGCCTGCTCAAGGTTTTGTGCTTTCACCTGCCCGGTGAAATCACCGGGCAGAATGGGAGTTTGTCGGTTAATTGCGTTGACCATTACATCACCACCAGTTCAGCATCCATCGCACCCGCTTCGTGCAGCGCTTGCAGGATGGCCATCGTATCGTCCGGAGAGGCGCCCAGGCTGTTCAGGGTATTGACGATGCTACGCAGGTTCGTGCCTGCGGCGATGGTCACCATTTGTCCGTGCCCACGGTTCACGCTCACATCGCTCTGCGGCGTTACAACGGTTTGCCCCTGGCCGAATGCGTTCGGCTGGCTGACGTTAGACGACTCGCGAATAGTGACCGTCAGGTTGCCGTGGGAGACGGCTGCCGCGCGGACAATGACGCCATCGCCAATCACCACCGTACCGGTACGGGCGTTAAACACTACGCGCGGCGGTTGTTTGCCGGCATTAATCTGCACGTCTTCCAGCGCCGACATAAACGCCACGCGCGCGCCTGCGCCCATCGGTGCACGCACCGCGACGTTAGTCGCGCTTTGCGCCGTGGCTGTGCCTGCGCCGAAGGCATTGTTCAGCGCCACCGCCACGGTATTGGCAGTTTTAAAGCTTGGGCGTTTCAGGTTCAGCATGACCATTGGCTCTTGCTGGAAATCGCTGGAGATTTCACGCTCTACCGAGCCACCGTTCGGCACTCGGCCCACGGTTGGGGTGTTTACCGTCACGCTGGAACCGCTGTTGCCTTCCGCTTTCATGCCGCCCACGACCACGTTGCCCTGCGCCAGCGCATACACTTCACCGTCAGCCCCGCGCAGTTGGGTCAGCAGCAGCGTACCGCCGCGCAGGCTTTTCGCATCACCGATAGACGATACGGTGACATCAATACTTTGCCCCATGGAGTAGCCCGGCGGCAGCGTTGCGCTGATGGCAACGGCCGCGACGTTCTTCACTTTCGGGTCGATTTTGGTCGGTAGCTGTACGCCGAACTGGCGCAGCATATTGGTGACCGACTGGCTGGTGAATTTCACCTGGTTTTTATCGCCCGTGCCGTCCAGACCGACGACCAGGCTGTAACCAATTAGCTGGTTACCACGTACACCCTGGATATCCACGACATCACGCAGTGGTTGCGCCATCGCGCCAACGCTCCAGAGGCACAGCAGAAACAGAACCCGTTTAAGCATCATGGCCTCCATTACATTGGGAACAGTGGGTGGTTAAAGAAGCGCACCAACCAACCTGCCGCATTCGAGTCGCTCAACGCACCGCGCCCGGCGTAGGAAATACGCGCGTTGGCGATACGCTGTGACGAAATAGAGTTGTCGCGTTCGATGTCATCCGCACGTACTAATCCGGTCACGCGCATGTACTCGTCCCCCTGGTTGAGGGTGAGCCATTTTTCACCGCGAATCGCCAGCACGCCGTTAGGCAACACTTTGTAGACCGCCACGGTGATAGCTCCGCGCAGGCTGTTTTGCTGTTGCGATGTCGCGCTACCGTTAAAGTTACGGCTGCCGTCTATCGAACCCGACAGTTTATCGATGGAATGACCAAACGCTTCCGGTACGCCAAGCGACACGTCGTTCTTCTTGCCGAAGTTGGTGCGCGCCTGCTTGCTCGCCTGGGTGGATTCATCCAGTTTGACGGTCAAGATATCGCCGATACGGTACGCACGACGGTCTTGAATCAACGACCAGTTATACCCGCTGTTGTACACGCCGCCGCCGCGCACTTTCGTTTCCGGCATGGCGAAATCTTCCGGCGGCGCATACGCCGCATCGTCTTTTTGCACCAGCATGGCCGGGCTTTCACAGCCCGCCAGCGCCAGCACCAGCAAACCTACTGCTACCTGCTTTTTCATCTCTTTCACTTTATTACATCGACTGCGTGACAAACTTCAGCATGTCATCGGCAGCAGAAACCATTTTGGCGTTCATTTCATAGGCGCGCTGAACGGTGATCATATCGACCATCTCTTCAACGACCTGCACGTTGGAACCTTCGAGAGAACCCTGCTCCAGTTGACCAAACGCCTCCTCGCCCGGCACACCTTCCACCGCTTCACCGCTCGCACCGGTTTCGCGATACAGGTTGCCACCGATGGCTTCCAGACCGGCGGGATTGACAAAGTTCACCAGCGTAATCTGGCCCAGTTCAACCGGTTCGGCTTCACCCGCCACCGTGGCAGTCACCGTGCCGTCTTTGCCAATCTGGACATCTTTAACGTTGTCCGGCAGCTCAATCTGTGGGATCAGTGGCAGACCCTGCGCATTGGTCAGCACGCCTTCCGGCGTTTTTTGCAGATTACCGGCGCGGGTAAACGCGATATCGCCCGTCGCGGTTTCAACCTGGAAGAAACCCTGACCAGAGATAGCCACATCAAGGCTCTGCCCGGTGTTCTGGATGCTGCCGACGGTGAACTCTTTCTGCGTACCGACAATCTTCACGCCCGTACCGTACTGGATACCCGTCGGGGAGACGTTATTCTGGTCAAGCTGGCCGCCCGGCGTGCGCTGATTCTGATAGAACAGATCGGCAAACATCGTGCGGTCGCGTTTAAAACTGGTGGTGTTAACGTTCGCCAGGTTGTTGGAAATGGCGGTCATTTTGGCGTCTTGCGCCGCTAAGCCAGTCTTACTGATCCATAAAGCGGGATTCATCTGTGCTCCTAAATTTTGTTATCAGCTACCGCGAATCAGGCGGTTACCAGCGGTCGCAAGATCTTCTGCGGCCTTCATCATTTTGATCTGCGCTTCAAACTGACGGTTAAGCGCAATGCTGGAGACCATCTCGTTGATGGCCGACACGTTGGCGGCTTCCAGGTGCCCGGAGGCAACCGTCACCTCTTCATCACGGGGGTTGACCGTCGCGTTGGTCACCAGAAAACCCGCGTCGTTTTTGCTCAGCTCGCTGGCAGGAATGTTCACCAGCTTGACGCGGTCAACGTCCATCGGTGCGGCAATATCGCCGTCGTCAGGTATGATGGTGATAACCCCATCTTCGCCAATAGAGACTGACGAGAACGGCGGCAGAATGATCGGGCCGTTGTCGCCTTCCAGCGGCAGGCCGTTCACCGACAGCTCACCGTCGGCGTTAACATCAATCTGACCATTACGGGTATACACTTCGCGGTTGCCGCTACGCAGCGTAATCAGCCCATCACCCTTCACGGCGATATCCAGGTCGCGACCGGTTTCACGTACCGCGCCTGGAGCCATATCAACGCCGCCCTGAGTCGGCTGCGCCAGGTAACGGGAGGCATAACCCTCACCGTTAACCTGTTGCGTGAGCGCGTTGTCGAGATCGCTACGGAACCCCTGGGTATTGACGTTCGCCAGGTTGTTGGCGTGGATTTCCTGCTGTGACAGGCTCCGCGCTGCGCCACTGACGGCAGTGAAAAGTAAACGATCCATTACACCGCCTGGAACAGCGCGTTCATCATGCTGTCGTTGGTGCTGATAACTTTGGTATTCGCCTGGTAGTTACGCTGTGCAGTCATCAGGCCAACCAGTTCAGAGGTCAGGTCAACGTTGGAAGACTCCAGCGCGCCAGAGACAATAGAACCCAGCAGGCCGGAACCTGGCGCGCCGGTCAGCGGTGCGCCGGAGCTTGCGGTCTGTGCCCAGGTCGTACCGTCCTGAGAAGACAGGCCGTTCGGGTTGGTGAAGTTTGCCAGGACCAGTTGGCCTTGCAGCAGGCGCTCGCCGTTAGAGAAAGTGGCGTATACGCTGCCGTCTTCATCAATGGCCTGGCCGGTACGTTCGCCGGAGGCATAGCCGTCGCCTTTGTTTTTGCTGACCGAGAAGTCAGAACCGTACTGGCTGGTGTTGTTGTAGGTCAGATCGATAGTGATAGGGTCTGCGCCTGGAATGGTCGCCGTTACCGGAACCGCGCCGCTTGGCTGAGTCAGAATACCCTGGCTATTAAAGGTCATATTCTGCACCTGCGCGTTACCGCTGGCGTCAGTCACCGGCTTGTCATCCATGTAGTAATGCACTTCCCAGGTGTTATCGCCGGTTTTCACGAAGTACTGGTTCATGGTGTGTTCACAACCCAGTGAATCGTAAACCTGCGTGGTGTAGGAGTTGTTATAAGTGGTGTTATCTTTCGGGTCGAACGGCGTGGTTGCCGGAACTTCCGCACGCGCATCGAGGTTGGCGGTAAAGTCGATGCTTTCGGTCGCTTTCGCCGGGATAGAACCGCTGCTGATAGTCAGATTGCTGATAGTCCCGACCTGCAATGTGCCGTTGGCATCAACCGGATAACCCTGCAAATACATGCCCAGGTTGTTCACCAGATTGCCGCCGCTGTCCGTGCCAAAGTAGCCCGCGCGGGTGTACGCCGTCGTACCGGCGCTATCACGCACCATAAAGAAGCCGTTACCGTTGATAGCTAAGTCCAGCGCAGTACCGGTAGAAGAGATGCTTCCCCCTTTGGTGATGCTCTGGGTAATCGCGGAAACGCCCACGCCCAGCGGCTGGCTTTCTGCGTACAGCGCGGAGAACTCAGCGCGGCCTGATTTAAAGCCCACAGTGCCAGAGTTGGCAATATTGTTAGAAATCGCATTCAGCTGTTCGGTAACGGCGTTCAGGCCGGAAGTGGCAATACTAAAACTCATAAAATCATTCCTGTTAAATTAACTGCCTGATTCGCTTCAGGCTTTATTCTTTGCGGCAGAGCCAAACTGGGTAATGTTGTTGTAGGCAATTTCGCCAATACCATCGATGTTCAGAACGGTTGGGCTGCCATCGAGCGGGATACGCACGTTGTTGACCACGCCGCCAATTTCAAGCGGTACGTTCTCTTCACCGGTATCCGTCACCACGCTCAGGGTGTATTTGCCTTCGCTCAGGCCCAGCTCTTTCGGGTCAATGTTGAAATCAATCTGGCCCGCTTCCTGTTTGCCCAGCTCAATTTTGTGTTCAACGCCCGCCGAATCTTTCACGATAACCGTCACCACGTTGGCGGGATGCTCCAGCGTCAGGCGGCCATCCAGTGAAGTTTCACCGTCGCTTTCAATAGAGTTGGTCTGCACCATAACGTGCTGCCCCACCAGATTGCCGGTGGTCAGCGTTTGCAGGTTGTCCATCAGCACGGAGCTGTTCGCCATCAACTGCGACATGGTTTCCATCGACTGCACCTGCGTCAGCTGCGCCAGTTGGCTCACGTATTCCGTACCGTCGGTCGGGTTGAGCGGGTCCTGGTTCTGAATCTGTGCCACCAACAGCTGCATAAACATGGTGTTCATGCCAGAGGCGGTATTGTTGCTCGCCACGCCACCGGGAGTACTGCCGTTACGGCTGTCGTTGTACGACGTGTCTACGTTCATGCTTACGCTTCTCCGAGTCGCAGCAGGCTTTGCTGCATACTTTTAATACTGTTAAGAACTTCCACGTTGGTTTCGAAACCGCGTGAAGCCGACATCATGTCCGCCATCTCTTCCACCACGTTGACGTCCGGGTAGTAGACGTAACCGTCGGCGCTCGCCATCGGGTTGTTTGGCTCATAGCGCTGTACCGCATTACCGGTTTCCACAACGTCCATGACCTGCACACGAGCACCGGTCAGCGCGCGGTCGTTCATCAGCTCGTCATTCGCATAAACGGCGGCGAACACCGGGCGGCGGGCTTTATAAGTGCCCGTTTCCGTGGCGGAGGCGGTTTCCGCGTTGGCGAGGTTACTGGCGATGGTGTTAAGACGGACGGTTTGTGCCGTCATCGCTGACCCCGAAACGCGGTAGATATCTGAAAAAGCCATATTCCGTGGTTACCTACGTCAATTACTTGCCGTCAATGGCCTGCTTCAGGCCAGTGAACTTCATGTTTAAAAATGCCAGGCTCATCTGATAGTCCTGGGTGTTTTTCGCAAACTCGGCCTGCTCAACGTTCAACGACACGGTGTTACCGTCCGAGGAGGGTTGATAAGGCACGCGATACATCTCCTCCGGCGTCGTTCGCAGAGAAAAACTCGATCGCGAACGTTGCATCTCGGAGGCAAAATCAATATCTTTAGCCTGGAAGTTGGGGGTATCTACGTTTGCCAGGTTCGCTGACAGCAACTCTGCTCGGGAAAGTCGAAGTGCTACAGCCTGTGGATGAACGCCCAATGCTTTGTCAAAAGTAATACTCACAATTCACACCCTCGTGATGCTAAACCTGCATGATCTGCGAATTTATATAGCAATATTCATGCCAGGATTTTAATTCCATGATTTATAATGTTTTTGTCCAATTCTTTAGCGCCAGTGTGAAAGGGTATTTCCGCTTCCTCTGTGGGTTTTTCCTGCTCACGCTGTGCAGTACGCCGCTGCTGTCTGCGAATGCCGCAGGCCCCGCAACCGCCCGCAAACAAATCTATGTCGCCGTGCAGCTTCATGCGGCAGATATCATTCGCCAGGAAGCCAAGCGTCGCCATTGGCCTGAATATCAGGCGAAGATGAACCTGTTTGTGCCAGCAGAAGCGTCGCAATACGCAGCCTGCCACCAGGAACCGGCGGTATCGCTTTCCAGCGGCGATCGTCTGGATATCAATCGTCTGCGTTTTGATGTTCGCTGCGATGGCGCGAACGGCTGGGATGTGGCCGTCACCGTTAAACCGGATATTTATCTGCCGGTAGTGGTCGCCAGCAGCACGCTGGAACGCGGCCAGGTTATTTCCGCCGACAACCTCACGCTGAAAAAACTCAACGTCAGCAGCACGCGTGGCGATTACCTGACACAGCCGGACGATGTCATGGGAATGACGGTCAAACGCCGTATCCGCGACCGGCAGCCCATCACCTTAAATCAGCTAGAGTCACCGACGTTGGTAGAACGGGGGCAACGCGTGCTGATGGTCGCCGAGCAAAATGGCGTCGAAGCCCGCACTATGGGTGAGGCGATGAAAAAAGGCCGGAAAGGGGAAATCATCAAAGTGAAAAATGAGAGCAGTGGTCGCATCGTCAGCGCCGTCGTCGCAGATATCGGCGTGGTGAATATGGTGTACGCCAGTGGCAAGTAAAAATCTTTCGTCACCGTTTAAGTTGCCCTCATCTCGGGTCGCTCTTTACTCACAAGGGCATAGGAAGTCGGTCTTCCGCATGGCAAGGTTCATACGCAACCACAACAAAATATGAGAACGAGGGCGAAGCGATGAAAGTAACAGCAACACAGTACAATTTGACTACCGCGATTAATAAAGCCAGCAGCGCGGAGCAAACCCGAACTGTCGCACAAGAAGGCAACACCGTAGCGCGCAGTGCAGCAATCGACCCAGTTCTGGGCGATGCGCAAACGCAACTGAGCGCCCTGCCGGAAGTCGATATGGCGCGCGTCGCCGAAATGAAAGACGCTATCAGCAGCGGCAAAATTGCCGTCAACCTAGACTCGCTCACTGATGCGATGCAGAAGTATTTCCAGAGGTAATATATGAGTAACGCCGCCCAGCGCGTTAAAACCCTGATTCAGGATATGGCTGAAGATCGTAAACACTACCATACCCTGGCGACACTCCTTGAAAAGCAGCGTCACCACATCGTTGCCCGCGATGCGGCGGCGCTGGACACGCTGAACGTGCAGGTTATGGCACTGTATCAGCAGTTGTCGCAGAGCAGCCAACAGCGCTACCAGCTTCTCAACCAGTTGGGTATCGACGCCAATTCCGAAGGCATGAAAACTCTCATCGCTCGCCTGCCAGAAGCTCACCAGCCTACTGTCTCCGCCCTGTGGCAAGCGCTTCAGCAACAGGCGTCAGACTGCCAAACCGCCAACGAATACAACGGCGCACTGCTGAGTATGCAGCAAGAAATCCTGAATAATGTGTTGAATACCAGCCAGCCAGAGAATTGGTTGTATCAGCAGGGATGATACAACCCCTGACAAAATAAGCCCGTCAGAGGCTAGAGCCATCTTATCCCGGTTGTACCGCCCACTACGCACAAGCAGGCGACGAATAAAAATGAATAATCCCAATGTGTTATCGCTTATGCATTCCGACTGTGGGGGGCGCTGCGAATGAGTATTGACTGGGAGGTGTTCGATAAGATCATCTACATCAACCTCAAAGAACGTTACGACCGTAAACAGAGTATCGAAAAAGAGCTTCATTCTCTCGGGGTTCCTGGCCAAAAAATTTACCGTCTTGACGCCAGACGCCATCTTCTCGGTGAAATCGGTCGTGCGCAATCGCACCTACAGGCGATGGAAACCGCCATTATCGAGAACTGGGGCCACGTCCTGATTCTGGAAGATGACATGGCATTCCAAAAAGATGCTGACTCGCTAGAACGCCTGAATGGCTTCCTGAAAACACTCCAGAGCGTCAACTGGCATTGCGCGCTGTTAAGCGCCAGGTATCGCAAAGTCATCACGCTCAAAAGCACTAACCGCATTGTAAAACCGCTAGACGCATTATCCACCTGTGCGTATGCCGTGCATGCTGATTACCGCGCCATGCTTCGCGAGTGTTTTGCCGCTGCGGTGGAAAGGTTGCGCAAAGGGGGGGAAGAAGACCAACACGCTATCGATATCGCCTGGTTGCCTTTAATGCAAAATCACAGCTGGATTGGTATGTATCCCGTCGCGGGGCATCAGATGCCAGGGAGATCCGATATCAAAGGGGAAGTGGTGGATTATACAGAGCATTTCTATAAAGAGTTGGCGGCGATTGCACAATGAGAATACCCAAGATAATCCATATCGTTTGGATTGGTGACGAAACCAAGACCCCGCGTCGGATGATTGATACCTGGAAGAAGCAAAACCCGTCCTGGAAGGTCGTCGTCTGGAACAACGCTGCGCTAAAGAAAACTAAATGGATCAACCAGAAACACATTAATGCAATGATCGGTGCCGGTCGGATGTGCGGCGCGGCTGATATCATGCGCTACGAGATCCTCTTTCACCACGGCGGCTTTGCGGTAGATGCTGACAGCGTGTGCACTCGCCCACTCGAAGACTGGCTTTTCGATAGCCAGGTCTGCGCCAGCATGGAAAACGAGATGGTGCGCCCAGGACTGATAGCCAACGGATATCTGGCATCAGAACCGCGATCGGCGCTGATGGCTGAACTGATAATGAAACTGACAGAAAAGCAGACCGTCACCGACGACCTGCCGTGGATTGTCACCGGCCCGCAATATCTGACCAACACCGTGAGAGCGTTGGGATACGCCAATATGACCTATTGGCCAAGCCATTACTTCATCCCCGAGCATTTCACCGGACAAAAATATGTCGGTCGCGGCCATACCTTCGCACACCAGCTATGGGGCACGACAAGAGACATCAATGATTCATTGGAAAAAATCGTTCCTTGAGTCGCATGTAACCCCTCTCTGAGAATCGGCCCTGCCACAATGCCAGGGCCAGCCTTCTTTCACGAACCTGCGTGTCGCTCAATAAAGTGTTCTGACGCTAAAAATTGTGTCACCTCACGATAAAAATCATCAGCGGCATACCCGTTCATACAAGAATAGCGTTTGTTATTTGGGCACCATGCATCAAATGTTTCGCCAGACTGGAGAGTGTACGAACTGGCGCAATGCTTGTATTTACATGAGCGATCGATAGCCAGTGCATTCCAGCCCTGGATACCGTGTCGATATGGCAAACGATACGTCCCAGGCACGACAGAATACAACGCGCAAATCGCAATATTGGTGGCGGCGGCTAACGCGACAGGGCCTGAATCACAGGCAACAAGGAGAGAGGCTTGCGTCATTAAATAGACTGTCTCGGCCATCGTGAACTTATCAATTGCATTGAAAACTCGGCTATTTTCAATCTCCACCGCTTTCTTGTGCGAGTAGAAATTGCTATTGCTACCAATAAGAACAACCGACCAGCCATCTGCTATGAATTTCTCGACAAGTTCCGCCCATGACGCCTGAGGCCAGGTGCGGTTAGGGACGCCAACATTGGGATGAATCAGTACAATCTTATTCGTCAGGCCGTTTTGTTGCAGGAAGTTATCAACCTTTGTTTTATCCAGGTTATCCAAAGAGAGAACGATCTCTTTACGATAATTGCTGACCTCTTTATGCCCTAAAGACAGCAAAAATGAGTCAATCTGGTGTCTTTTATCAAGAATATGCTGAACATGGCTTGGCAGATGGAAATGCCCCAAAACGCGAGCCATATAAATATCTTCGCTCTGCGCAGCGCTCAGTGAGTGCTGATCCCACAGTTCATCAACCGACGGGCATAATGATAACAAGGGATGATACGCCTTCGGCACAATACAGATAAACGGACCAGAGAGTTTGTCTCTCAAAGCATTTAATGCGCCGGCAGCAAAAAGTACGTCCCCCATCGATTCGGCAAGCAGAAAAATATGTTTCGTCACCGATGAGCACGCGGCGCGCTGCTGTGCCTCATTAATAAATGAAAAGGCCATTTTGTTGGCATTATCAACATTAACATACTTTATTAATTGACTATTTTCAGGGGTATTCTCATGCTCATGGAAATATATCTTCTTGATGTTTTCCTGCTGACTGGAGAACAGATTCAGTGAGCAGAAACCATAAACATTCGCCGCAGCGATACCCGCGTAACGCAACACTTCAAGCGTGATCGTCTCAGGTAAGCAAATAATATTCGCATGGTGGCTACCGCTGCTTGCCAGCGTACCGCGATAATTTATCAAGAACACGAACTCGTAGCCTGCCTGCTGGATATCATCCAGAAGACAAGCGTCCTTTGCTGCTGGGCCTAGCGGGTGTTCTAGCCCATCATCAACAAAAAACAGTGTTTTTTGAGTATCGTTAATCTCACGGATGGTGTTGATAATACCCATATCCGCCCCCTGAATAGACAGGGCTACATTGACTTTATCCTCGTCGTTATTATCCAGAATCTCACTCAAATAATGGAAATGCGGCGCAGAGAAAAACCGGTTATTCTTGTTTTTGTAAAAATCACAGCAAAAGTATTGTGTGCTAACAAGATTGTTTAACAAGTAATTATAAACAATATTCCAGTCATCTGATTCTGTCGTGAGTTTGTTTTTAAGTCGCGTAGCATATCGCTGCCAGTCAAGACCCTCCGCCAATAACTTATTAAACTCCTGGCGACAAATAACATCCTCAAACGAGGTTTCATAAAGAAACAGCGAAAAGGTTAGCCCCGCATGAATTCGCGACTGAAATGCTTTCAGTAGCGGGAAGTTTATCGCCGCAGAATAGCTAATGGCTGAGTGTAATCGGATTGCCGTAGCGTTAATTTTAGTGGCAAAATTAGCAATCGCATTGATCCACTCGGCGGTTATCGCCTCGGGGAAATCAAACACCATGACATTTTTATTCGTCGGTGGGTTAGGGTATTTTCTTTTGATAAAAAAAAGTGAGACATCATTCTCTTGTGTATTTTTCACATAATCTACAATCGGGTACAAAAGATAAGAGCTATCACCCTGAATATATATATTTAAAATCGACAAAAAACACATCCTCTTTATAACAAAGAAATACTAACCCAACTGACCTTAACTTGTTATGTTCAAAGCCATCATGGCAATGGCTTTGAAAAATATCACTGTCAAAAACCTATCATCACGCCCGTTTTCTTAAGATAATTTCAATGCCACTTTCGGCAAACGGCGTTCTGGTCTGGTCCGTGCGCGGCAGATTCGGTAAATAACTGGCATTTAATAATTCAATTTTCTGAATTTCAACATCACCGGTTATTTTGCCCAGTAGTTCCAGAACATTGATAGAGACAGGCGACCAACTTTCTTTCTTGCTGATAGTAAACGTATGCTTATGATCATAATTGAACGTCGATGGCCATACGCCTTGCTCATACATATCTTCATCTGGAATCGTGAGCACCATAAAACCATTCGGCTTCAAAACCCTAAGCCAGTTGTTTAGCGCGATTTCTGGGTTAACCATATGTTCGAGACAATGGGCAGAGTACACAAAATCAAACGCGTTATCGGGGACATTATGCAGGAACTGTGCATCTCCCTGTGGCATATCATAAAGTGTCACCGCTTTAATCAGCGGGAACAGCGACTGGTAAACACCAATGCTGTCATTACCGCCACCGATATCCAACCCATAGCCGACCAGCCAGCGGTTAGAGAAACGCGCATCCTGCAAACGGCGGTTAAGTGACATTGAGGTCGTGCCAGGGACTCCGGTTGTTAAGGAGAATTGTGCCGTCGGATCGCCAGGGAAAATATAAGGGACCAGAGTATTTTGCCCCCACGCTTTTGGCCACAAAACGGCATAGCCTGTATCATGCGGCAGCAAATAAATATCATGCGTGGCACTGAAGCCATTTAATAAATCAATAAACTGTTGCTTACTGGCAAAAGCATTTTCAGCGACATCACCCATCGCCCCGGCATAAACCTGTAACTCATCAAGATATATTCGGCAATCATCAATGATTATCACACTGTTATCACATTGACCTTGTAACAAGGCTAATTCATCCAACAGTGGCAGCTTGGTATTATTTTCCCACTTGGTGCTTTTATATTCTTCAAATCCAAAATCAGCCCCTGGATAATGGGCGTCGAGGAAAATTAAGCAACGCTGCTCTGCTAATGCAGAGGTGACTACATCAGATCTTATAAAATCGATGCTATTGGCTAGCGCCACAGAAATTTGATCATTCTGGACCGCGTCTTTATGCAACGGCGGATAGATCTCGCAGGAGAGTGCTTTAGTAAAACCGTAGGCTGCTGCCGCTTTGCACGACACACCTTTACCATAACCGGTTTCAATAAAATGTGTTACCCCATAATTGGAGACTAAAATATTCACCGGAAAGCGAACGATGTTTCCCATGCGATTAATTCCTCTTGTATTTTTATAGTCAGCAAATAACTGACCCTATTTCTGGATCGCCAATGCGGATCGCAGGAGAAAAAATACCGCCAGTAACAGCGGTATTTTCCAGAACAAAAAATAATTACAGTAATGACAACCCACACAGCAGGCTGTAATCCGCAGCGCGGCCTGCCTCTGCGGCAAACGGGTGCTGTAGCTCCCAGCCACACAGCGCGCTAATCAGCAGCGCCACGTCGTCCTGAGTCAGTGCGCCCTGCTCGGCGCGAATAGCGCACAGCATTTTGATGTAGAAAAACTGACGCGCCAGTTTCAGCAGTGCTTCACCGTAGTTTTCGCAATTTACACCAGGGAAAACATCGCTATACAGCTTATAAATCAGCATATTGCGCAGCGTATACGGCTGTTCTTCATTAAAGAACGTCACCCCAGCCCACACCGACTCCAGCGCGTGTAAACGCTCGGCCAGGCGAGCAGGCTGCATAATTGACAGCTCGCTCAGCTTCAGCGCCATCCCCATTTTTTCGACCATCGGCAGGTTCAGATTAAGACGCATCGCGCCCATCTCTTTTAAGGCCGCCAGGCGGTTTTCCACGATCGGCGGCAACATGGCAAACTGCTGTTCCAGCACGCCCTGTTCAGCCAGTGCCGACAGTTGTTCGCTCATTGCCACCAGCAGTGCCGGATCGGTTTCGCCGTTATCCAGGTGCTGTTGCGCTTTGCTCAGCAGTACGCCAATGGCATAAATGCTCACTTCCAGCGGCAGCGCCGGATGTACCGCCAGGTTGATGCACTGTTGGTTCAGCACTTCGCTCCACGCAGGCAGCATCTCTTCACTCTGCGGCGCGGCCTGTTCGATATGCAAAATAAAGGCTTCAGGGTTAAACAGCATCTCTTTCGCTGCCGTTTCACAGCCGATATCCAGGCTCTCGCGCTGTTGGTTTTTCAGCTTCAGGCTGATGCGCGGCCATGTCTGTTCTGCGCTTTGGCACGCGGGGCAGGCACATGCGGTGTCTCGCGCATCAAAACGCGCAACAAATTCAGGTCGGTAATGTTCAATCAATTCCATGTCTGTTCTCTTTAGCCTGTCGCAGGCCTGCGATTAGCGATTTTTTCGGAAAAACCAGTGCGTGCAGTCGATAAGCTCGCCGTTTTTCGGGTTCGGGTAGGTTTGTAAGAAGGCGAAACTGGGGCTAAAGCCCAGCCACAGCGCGTTCATACGCATCAGTGCCGTCCAGCAACGGTCGAGGCTGGCATCCTGTTCGATGGCCTGGCGATAAGCATCCAGCAGCACGTCGTAATAGTTGGCGTTCACGGCGTAAGCACACCCACAACCGGCGTTATGAATGCGAGCCACCCCTTGTAATGCCTGGGTTGGCGTAAATTTTTCGTAGCGTCCACCTAACAACAGCATCTGCCAGCCCACCTGGTCGAGGCCGTTAAGCAGCTTGTTGATGTTGTTGACGACGTTCTCTTTTTTGACGAAACACAGCTCGGAGTCCAGCAGCAATACGTTCTGCCAGCCCTGTTGTTTCGCCTGCTCAACAACTAAAGAATGGGTGCGCAGTTCGCTGGCGAACACCGAATCATCCTCAAGTTTCGCCACCGGCCACAGTTGTCCGGCCTGCACGCCCAGCGCCAACAGCGCTTCACAGCGTGAAGCCAACGTGGCTTCGTTTCGCGGGTCGTAGATGACGGCGATTTTTTCAAACACCGACCAATTCACCTGCACGCTGAGCGGCGCGTGGCTCAGGCGGCGGTAGTGCGCCAGCAGGTTGGCATCGCTCACAAAGTCTTCCAGCGTCAAGTCCACCGGCGTGGAGCTGTCGAGGATAAAGTCCTTGTCGTAGGTGTTGCTGCTGTGCGAAATGCACAAAATGGTCTGCTTCGGGTCAATCTGCTGGACTGGCGTGGTGTATCCCTTCAGAAACCCTTCTTCTTCCGCTTTCGTCGCATCATCGTCATAACGATGTTTTTTCAGCAGGTTACGGTGATAACCAAAAGTGCCGTTCAGCGCATGGCGCTCGCCGAATGGGTGAGTCAGATAGATTTTGTCCAGATGGCTGTACCAGATGTAAATCTGGTCGCTGCCGGAGAACAGGGCGTTGTTGACCTGCATCTCTGCCACCTGATGCGAGATTTTGTTCGGAGCGTAATAGTCATCGTCATCAAAACAGATGATGTATTCCCCGGTCGCCAGCTCATTGAGCCTATTGCGTTTTTGCCCCAGCACCAGCCGCTCCGGGCTATGGATATAGCGCACGTTCGGCTGTGCAGGGTCAACCATCATCTCGATAAGGTCAGCGTTGCTGTTTGGCGAGTCGTCGAGAATTATCAGCTCGCGTTTATCTGCCGGATAATCCTGGTACTGCCAGATGTAC
>JBOFJM010000653.1:0-23703 GCA_051656825.1 Kluyvera sp. | reverse complement strand
CAATCGCAAAAACACCCCGCCCCTCAGCCTGCTAAACAGTCATTACCCACAATGACAAACATTAAATACGCCTTATTGACTGGCTGTCATAGCTGTATGGCCGTCTGTACATCAACAGATAAAATTACACATCATGGGGTCTTACAAAAGGCCGCTGATAGTCTGGCCACACCAGCGCCACCAGCTCAGGATATGCCTCCTGGGCGAATTCACCGAAACACTGCTGTAGGCTTAACACCACCGGATCGCTGGCACTAACCTGTTCACCTTTAAGGCAACGACGCTTAATCTCATCGTAATATTCGTAGACTGCGCCGTTGAGATTCCGACAACGTTCCTGGGCGTCAAAAAGACCAGGCGTTTCCTTTAATTCGTCGCTAGACAGACGCTTTATCGTTGATTGCAGGAAATCGATATATTCATGATTAATTCGCCAATACCACGAAGGCGTGATACTGCTCATCAATCCAGCAAAATGACTTTCGCCTTCATCTTTGTTCAGCGGTGTGGTGGTACTGGCGGTTGCAGTTTCATTTTCGATATCCGCCGTTTCGTTATTTTGACCATACATAAAAATTAAAATAACAGCGGTGAGCAACAGCAACACCATCACAAAATAAATAATACCGCTCATGGTTTTCTCCACTTTTTTTGATTTTAAAAGTGCACCATGATAATGTCAACGAAGCTCACTATAATAAAAAACACCCGCCAGCCCTTCGAAAGACGACACGTATATGATAGCTGAAACCCTTATCCCAGCCCGTTTTTGTATCTCAGCTATTGACGCTGAGAGCCAGGATATCAAGGACAAGCAGCACCCAGAGCCGGAGAAGGCTTCGTTATCTCGCTGGCAGAATGAGATATTGATTAGCGGCGGCCATTCGCGTAACCCATTGCTGGAAGAGCGCGATCGTCATATTAAAGATAGATTATATCGCGTCGCTAAAATTGAAGCATTTGCCCTTATGCTAAATAATTTGGTCGTACAAGGGGAGATATCTCCACTGGAGTTAAGCCAAATTATTGAGTTAAAAACCCAAGAAATAAATGAAGACGGTAATAAAATTTGGCTTAATTTAATGACTCAGGAAAAAGTCACGCCACTGTTTTATAACCTGACGGAAAAGTAAGCATGAAACTTGTCGATGTTAGCGAGGCTAATTTAACATTAAGCCCGCAGATAAGTGATGAAACACTTCTTCAGCGCAACCTTCAGGCATTACGTGATGAAAAAAGCGCCGAAGGCCGCCGTATTTCTAACGCCTCGGTACCAATTCCCGCAGCGTTGGTCAAAATGAAATGGCAGAATCGCCGCGAAATTTACGCCTATCAGGTAAAAGAAGAGATCTTTGGCGCTGCGCTGTGCGAAATCATGGAACGTTATCCGCACCTGCGCGATAAAATTCTGGCGCACACCGAAGCCTGTTATCAGCATGTCCTGCACCGAGAAACCGCAACCCTTGAGATAAGCTGTCGCCTTGCCGATGGCGACTATCGCACCGCTAACGTCATCCTGAAGCCGGACAGAGACAGCGAGAAAAAGCCGGTTATCGTCGCTGCGCCTACACCTAAGCCAGTCTGAACACCGCTTAATATTATTTAATATCAGCGTATTAATTTCACAGGAAGGGTGCATCTGAGGGGAATAATAGCGAATGGCGCAGAGTGCGCCATTCGGGATATTTTACTTTTTCGCGACGGTCTCTTCACCGACCAGGCCAATCTTGAGATACCCTGCCTGATGCAGCGTATCCATGACCTTCATCATCGTTTCGTAGTCCACCGTTTTATCGGCGCGGAAGAACACGGTCGTGTCTTTCTTACCTTCCGTCAACGCGTTAAGCGCCGTAACCATATTGTCTTCGGTCACAGGATCGTTACCGAGGAACATCGATTTATCCGCTTTTACCGACAGATACACCGGTTTTTCCGGTCGTGGCTGCGGTTGGCTGGAGGAGGCTGGCAGGTTGACTTTAACATCCACGGTCGCCAGCGGCGCGGCAACCATGAAGATAATCAGCAGAACCAACATGACATCGATAAACGGCGTCACGTTGATTTCATGCATTTCGCCGGTATCGTCCAGATTTTCATTAAGACGCATTGCCATGGGGCATTAACCTACTCGTAATTTCTGTGCGGTACGTACCGGATGCACGCCGCTGGCGCTAAGATCCAGGTCACGGCTCTGCAACAGCAGTACCTGTGCAGCGACATCGCTCAGATTGGCTTTAAAGCCGCCAATCAGGCGCGCGAAGATGTTATAGATAACCACCGCAGGGATAGCGGCGAACAGGCCAATCGCGGTGGCCAACAGGGCTTCAGCAATCCCCGGTGCGACAACGGCCAGGTTAGTGGTTTGCGTTTGAGCAATACCGATGAAGCTGTTCATGATGCCCCATACCGTACCAAACAGGCCGATAAATGGCGAGATAGCACCGATGGTCGCTAGGAAGCCATTCCCGCGCCCCATGTGACGCCCAACCGCCGCGACGCGACGCTCAAGACGGAAACCGGTACGCTCTTTAATCCCTTCGTTATCTTCCGAACCGGCAGACAGCTCAAGCTCGTTCTGCGCTTCGTTAATTAATTGGCTGCTCAGGCTTTGGGCGTCGAATGAGGCGGCAATTTCGTGCGCCTGGTTGAGAGAGCGCGCATCCCCTAACAGTTTCTGCTCACGCTTGAGGCGGCGTTTATGGGAAAGCAGTTCAGCGCCCTTGCTGAAGAAAAGAGCCCAGGTGACGACGGATGCCAGTATCAAGCCGATCATGACTACTTTAACCACGATGTCGGCATGATGATACATACCCCAAACGGAGAGATCCGCCTGCATCAAATTATTACCCACTGTGTATCTCCAGGACTTAAATCACAAAACCTAAGCACAATAATATCAAAACAACGTCGAATTGATAGTAGTTCTCATTAGTATTTACATACTGACTTAAATCGCACTTAGTTTCCTTGCGCTTACGCAGTAAAAAAGTTTTCGGCTTTCTTTTTGGCAAAATTTTCTGCTGTATGCGTACGAAACGCTATACCCTGCCGCCAATCGTGATAGTTTAGACGTCCAGACGTATAAAAACAGGTACAGCAGAAATGGCAAACAAGCACCTCGACACCGCGCTGGTCAACGCCGGGCGCAGTAAAAAATACACACAGGGATCGGTAAACAGCGTAATTCAGCGCGCGTCATCGCTGGTTTTTGAAAGCGTCGCCGCCAAAAAACATGCCACGCATAACCGCGCCAACGGAGAACTATTCTATGGGCGTCGCGGCACGCTAACGCACTTCTCTCTCCAGGAGGCAATGTGTGAGCTGGAAGGCGGCGCGGGCTGCGCCCTTTTCCCTTGCGGGGCAGCCGCAGTGGCAAACACGATTCTGGCGTTTGTCGAACAGGGCGACCACGTACTGATGACCAACACCGCCTACGAACCAAGCCAGGATTTCTGTACCAAAATTCTCGGCAAGCTGGGTGTGAGCACCGGCTGGTTTGACCCGCTGATTGGCGTAGAGATAGCGAACCTAATTCAACCCAATACCAAAGTGGTGTTTCTGGAATCACCTGGCTCCATCACGATGGAAGTACACGACGTCCCGGCGATAGTTGCCGCTGTGCGTCGCGTCGCGCCAGAAGCCATTATCATGGTAGATAACACCTGGGCGGCGGGTGTGCTGTTTAAGGCGCTGGAGTTTGGCGTTGATATTTCGATTCAGGCCGGGACGAAATACCTGATTGGTCACTCTGATGCGATGGTAGGCACGGCGGTGTCGAATGAACGTTGCTGGCCGCAGTTGCGCGAAAACGCGTATCTGATGGGCCAGATGCTCGACGCCGACACCGCGTATATGACCAGCCGTGGCCTGCGTACGCTGGGTGTCCGTTTGCGCCAGCATCACGAAAGCAGCCTGAAAATTGCCGAATGGCTGGCGCAACAGCCTCAAGTCGCACGAGTTAACCACCCTGCGCTGCCGGGTAGCAAAGGGCATGAGTTCTGGAAGCGCGACTTCACCGGCAGCAGCGGGCTGTTCTCTTTTGTACTCAATAAGCGCCTGAATGACGACGAACTGGCGAACTATCTCGACCACTTCTCGCTGTTTAGCATGGCCTATTCCTGGGGCGGGTTCGAATCTTTGATTCTGGCAAACCAGCCGGAGGAGCTTGCTACCATTCGCCCGGGCGGTGAGATTGATTTCAGCGGCACGTTAATTCGTGTCCACATCGGTTTAGAAAACCTTGACGATCTCATTGCGGATTTAGCGGCAGGATTCGCCCGCATCGTGTAACATAGCCCATGCCCGGCATCATCCTTTGTCGGGCGTAAACAAATTCAGCCCCGTTGTCAGCAAATCAGAACAACGCCGCTGTATTTGTTGCGCCCGAGATCAAGGTGTTTTTAATCTTTTGGGCGTACAATGAGCGAAAACGCTGTTCCACGGGAATTTTCATGGTCGTTATTCAAGATATTGTCGCCGCGCTGTGGCAGCACGATTTTGCTGCTCTGGCGAATCCGCGCGTCGTGGGGGTCGTTTATCTGGTCATGTTTGCCACACTGTTTCTGGAAAATGGCCTGCTTCCCGCTTCATTCTTACCCGGTGATAGCCTGTTGCTATTGGCGGGCGCGCTCATCGCCAAGGGCGTAATGGGCTACATCCCTACGATTGCGATTTTAACCACCGCCGCCAGCCTCGGCTGCTGGCTGAGCTATGTTCAGGGGCGTTGGTTGGGTAACACACGAGTGGTGAAAGGTTGGTTGTCGCAGCTACCGGATAAATACCACCAGCGCGCAACCTGCATGTTTGACCGACACGGTCTGCTGGCGCTGCTGGCTGGCCGTTTTCTGGCATTTGTGCGCACGTTGTTGCCTACAATGGCCGGAATTTCTGGCTTACCTAACCGCCGCTTCCAGGTGTTCAACTGGCTGAGCGCGTTGCTGTGGGTTGGCGTAGTCACCAGCTTCGGTTATGCCATCAGCATGATCCCTTTCGTGAAACGTCACGAAGATCAGGTGATGACATTTTTGCTGATCCTGCCAATTTTCCTGCTGGTTGCTGGCCTGCTTGGCACGGTGATTGTGGTCATCAAGAAGAAATACTGCGACGCGTAATACTCATTCACGCGTTTGAAAAGCCCGGCAACCGCCGGGTTTTTTATATTTAAATACCGCGCAGACGCGCGGCATCTTCTCCCGGCGTCAGGCCGAAATAGCGTTTAAACTCGCGGCTAAACTGTGACGCACTTTCATATCCCACTTGCATCGCCGCCGCGCTGGCTTTCACGCCATCGTGTACCATCATCATCCGCGCTTTATGCAAACGGTAGGCTTTCAGGTATTGCAGCGGCGAAGTGCTGGTCACTGATTTGAAATTATGATGAAACGCAGACAGGCTCATATTGGCCTCGGCGGCCAGTTGATCAACGCTCAGGCTTTCGGTGTACTGGCTTTCAATGCGTTTCAGCACTCGGCTAATCTGACTGAAGTGCGTTTGTCGGCTCACCAGCGCCATCAGCGCCCCGCCGCGTGGCCCGATCAGCACGTGGTACAACATTTCGCGGATAATCTGCTTCCCAAGAATCCGCGCGTCCAGCGGGCGCTCCATCACATCCAGCAAACGTTCGGCAGCGCAGAGAATCTCCTCGGACAGTGTGGCAGAGTTAATGCCGCTTTCCGCCATCGACGGGTGAAATAGCGCATCCTCGCCAATGTCCATCAGCAGCTCTTGTAGCTGTAAAACATCCACATCTAACCGTAGCCCAGCAAGCGGCGCGTCTTCGGTCGCAAAAGTTTCACATTCGAAGGGTAAAGGTACGGTAAGCAGCAAATACTCGTTCGCATCATAGCGAAAGGTGCGCTCATTAATGTAACCAATTTTATAGCCGGAAAAGAGAAACACGATGCCGGGGCGATACATCACCGGTGTACGCCCACAGGGCTGATTACCATACAGCAATTGGATATCCGGCAGCAGTGCCCTCAAGTTTTGTTCATTATTTTTCAGATGCTTAACTTTTTCTGTCAGCAGAGCACAAATATCTTCGCGGTTCATCAATGGGTACTCCCGATACCTTTTCCGACAATGTCATTGTGACTACGATTAACGCATTTCTCCAGCCTTATGGAGAAATGGGCAAGACAATCGCAGAAATGTGCATTGAGAGGGATGACAACCAGGACCACAATGATGACATTCGGCGGTAACCCATCACCGCCCTCTTTTTCCACCCACTAAGAAGGGAACGAGCCATGTTTAATTTTGATCTTCACACCCCTACTCGCATTCTGTTCGGTAAAGGCGCCATCGAAAACCTGCGCGCGCAAATCCCGGCTGACGCTCGCGTGCTGATCACCTACGGCGGCGGTAGCGTCAAAAAAACCGGCGTACTGGACCAGGTACTCACCGCGCTGAAAGGTCTGGACGTGCTGGAATTTGGCGGTATCGAACCTAACCCATCTTATGAAACGCTGATGAATGCGGTGAAAATCGCCCGTGAGCAGAAAGTGACGTTCCTGCTGGCCGTCGGTGGCGGTTCCGTGCTGGATGGCACGAAATTTATCGCTGCTGCTGCGCACTACGATGCAAGCATCGACCCGTGGGAAATCCTCGAAACACGCGGTAGCAACGTGACCAGCGCTATCCCAATGGGTTCTGTATTAACGCTGCCAGCCACCGGTTCTGAGTCTAACAAAGGTGCGGTTATCTCGCGCAAAACCACCGGTGACAAACAGGCATTTATGTCTTCTCACGTCCAGCCGGTATTCGCAATTCTTGACCCGGTTTACACCTACACTCTGCCGCCGCGTCAGGTCGCTAACGGCGTAGTCGATGCCTTTGTTCATACCGTTGAGCAATATGTTACCTATCCGGTAAACGGCAAAATCCAGGATCGTTTCGCTGAAGGTATCCTGCTGACGTTGGTTGAAGATGGCCCGAAAGCGCTGGAAAACCCAGAAGACTATGATGTGCGTGCGAACGTCATGTGGGCCGCGACTCAAGCGCTGAATGGCCTGATTGGCGCAGGCGTACCGCAGGACTGGGCTACCCATATGCTGGGGCATGAACTGACGGCAATGCATGGCCTTGATCACGCCCAGACTCTGGCTATCGTTCTGCCAGCACTGTGGAACGAAAAACGTGATACTAAGCGCGCGAAACTGCTGCAATACGCAGAACGCGTATGGAACATTACCGAAGGCTCTGACGATGCACGTATTGATGCAGCGATTGCCGCAACGCGTCGCTTCTTCGAGCAAATGGGCGTGCCAACTCGCCTGTCCGACTACGGTCTGGACGGCAGTTCTATCCCTGCGCTGCTGAAAAAACTTGAAGAACACGGCATGACAAAACTTGGTGAAAATCAGGATATTACCCTGGAAGTTAGCCGCCGTATCTACGAAGCTGCACGCTAAGCCTTTACCGTTTTACCTTTCGTTTTTGCATATTTCTACCAGACTTAATCCTACAACCTTATCGGGGCATAGCCCCGATAAGCTCGCGAAAAGGAGAAATGCATGACACATCCAACCGTGATTAAACTGCACGATGGCAATGTAATGCCGCAGCTAGGCCTGGGCGTTTGGCAGGCAAGTAATGAGGACGTGGTCACCGCGATTCATAAGGCGCTGGAGGTGGGCTATCGCTCTATTGATACCGCTACGGCCTACAAAAATGAGTCCGGCGTGGGCAAGGCCATTCACAGCGCAGGCGTGCCCCGCGATGAGCTGTTTATTACCACCAAACTTTGGAATGATGCGCATCAGCGCCCTGCCGATGCGTTGCAGGAAAGCCTTGAACAGTTGCAGCTAGACTATCTCGATCTGTATTTGATTCACTGGCCGGTTCCGGCTGCCGACCACTATGTTAGTGCCTGGAAAGAGCTGATTGAATTGCAAAAACAGGGGCTGGTTAAGAGCATTGGTGTCTGCAATTTCCAGATTCCTCACCTGCAACGGTTGATTGATGAAACCGGCGTTGCACCGGTTATTAACCAAATCGAGCTGCACCCGTTGATGCAACAGCGCCAACTGCACTCGTGGAATGCGACGCACAAAATCCAGACCGAATCCTGGAGCCCGCTGGCACAGGGTGGCGAAGGGGTGTTTGATCAGAAAGTTATCCGCGCCCTGGCGGATAAATATGGCAAAACACCGGCGCAGGTTGTTATTCGCTGGCATCTCGATAGCGGCCTGGTGGTTATCCCGAAATCGGTCACGCCGTCACGCATTGCGGAAAACTTTGACGTGTGGGATTTCCGTCTGGATAAAGACGAACTCACTGAAATTGCCGCGCTGGATCAAGGTAAGCGTTTGGGGCCAGATCCCGACCAGTTTGGTGGTTAAGCAGCCACCTGTGCGATAGAAGCCGGATGGCGGCTACGCCTTATCCGGCCTACCAGATGTGTAGGCCCGGTAAGCGCAGCGCCACCGGGCATCGGTTTTAACGCCCGACCGCCGGTTTAGGGCGTTTTTTCGCACCGCTATTGGCTGGGCGCGGTGGTGTGGATGGCGCTTTCTTGGCCGCTTCTGCCGGTTTACGCGGCTGGGCGGATGGCGCTTTTTTCGCTCCTGCTGGCGTCTGGCGCTGATGCGCCACTGGCGTGTGCTTGGTTAATGCCGGGCGCGTATTGCGGTTCTGGCGGCGAGCTTCGCGCATCTCCTCAAGCGTTGGCGCAGGCACCAGGCAATCACGACGGCTACCGATCAGATGCTTTTTGCCCATAGTTTCCAGCGCCTGGCGGATTAACGGCCAGTTAGCAGGATCATGGTAGCGCAGCAGCGCTTTGTGCAAACGGCGCTGTTTGTCGCCTTTCGGCACAACCACATCTTCACTCTTATAGCCAATTTTACCCAGCGGGTTCTTGCCGGTGTAATACATGGTGGTCGAATTCGCCAGTGGCGACGGATAGAAGTTCTGCACCTGATCAAGGCGGAAACGATGCTGTTTCAGCCACAGCGCCAGGTTCACCATGTCTTCATCACGCGTACCTGGGTGCGCAGAGATAAAGTACGGAATCAAATACTGCTCTTTACCGGCCTGCTTCGAGTAGGTGTCGAACAGCTCTTTAAAGCGGTGATAGCTACCCATCCCCGGCTTCATCATCTTCGACAACGGTCCCTCTTCGGTGTGTTCTGGCGCAATCTTCAGGTAACCACCAACGTGATGCGTCGCCAGCTCTTTGATATAACGCGGGTCTTCCACTGCCAGATCGTAACGCACGCCGGAAGCAATCAGGATCTTTTTGATGCCTTTCAGGTCGCGAGCGCGGCGGTACAGGTTAATCGTCGGCGTATGGTCGGTATCCATATGCGGGCAGATTTCCGGGTAAACGCAGGACAAGCGGCGGCAGGTTTGCTCGGCGCGCGGCGATTTACAGCGCAGCATATACATGTTGGCCGTTGGGCCACCAAGATCCGAGATAATGCCGGTAAACCCAGGAACGGTGTCACGAATGGCTTCAATTTCATTAATAATCGAATCTTCAGAACGGCTCTGGATAATACGCCCTTCGTGCTCGGTAATAGAACAGAACGAGCAACCGCCAAAGCAGCCGCGCATGATGTTGATAGAAAAACGAATCATCTCATACGCTGGAATACGGCTTTTGCCATATGACGGGTGTGGAATACGTTGGTACGGCAGCGCAAATACGCTGTCCATCTCTTCGGTCGAGAGCGGAATCGCCGGTGGGTTAATCCAGATATAGCGATCGCCCTGCTTTTGCATCAGCGCACGGGCGCTACCGGGGTTGGTTTCGTGGTGCAGAATGCGCGAGGCGTGAGCATACAGCACTTTGTCATTCTTCACTTTTTCAAACGACGGCAGCAACACGTAGGTTTTTTCCCACGGTTTTGGGCGCGGCGGCTGCACGGTAATCGCCCTGGCTTCCTGCTTTTTCGGCTCTACCGGTTTGTTATCAGCGCACGGCAAATCGTCGCCATACGGATGTGGAATAGGGTCGATTTTCCCTGGGGTGTCGATACGCGTTGAATCCACGCCAGACCAGCCAGGCAGCGCTTCTTTCACAATAATCGCCGTGTTACGCACGTCGCGAATCTCACTGATAGGCTCGCCCATCGACAGACGATGCGCCACTTCCACCAGCGGGCGTTCACCGTTACCGAACATCAGCATGTCGGCTTTGGCGTCAATCAGCACCGAACGGCGAACGGTATCAGACCAGTAATCGTAGTGCGCGGTACGGCGCAGGCTGGCTTCGATACCGCCGAGGATCACCGGCACATCTTTCCACGCCTCTTTACAGCGCTGGGTATAAACCAGCGTGGCTCTGTCCGGGCGCTTCCCGGCGACGTTATCCGGGGTGTAGGCATCGTCATGACGCAGCTTACGATCGGCGGTGTAGCGGTTGATCATCGAGTCCATGTTGCCGGCAGTGACGCCAAAGAACAGGTTCGGTTTGCCCAGACGCATAAAATCGTCTTTGCTGTTCCAATCCGGCTGGGCGATGATCCCCACGCGGAAGCCCTGCGCTTCCAGCATACGGCCACAAATCGCCATCCCGAAGCTCGGGTGGTCAACGTAGGCGTCGCCAGTAACCAGAATGATGTCGCAGCTATCCCAGCCAAGTTGATCCATCTCTTCTCGTGACATCGGCAAAAACGGTGCTGGCCCGAAACAGGCAGCCCAGTACTGCGGCCAGGAGAAAAGGTCGCGATCCGGTTGGATCAGGGAGATAGCGCTCATGTTGCTTCCAAAAAGAAAAGTGGTAAAAAAATAATCAAAGGCCGGGGATTATACGCTTTATTGATACACGAAATGAAGGGGATTATCGCTGGGGCGACCGAAGCGCCGGATGACGCGGCGTTTATCCGGCCTGTGAACATTTCAGCAGGCCGGATAACGTAATCATTATGGTGCGGGGTTTACCAGAATCTGACCAATGGAGCCACGGTCAGCCAGTTCCAGCGTTTGGCTGGAATACTGGAATGGGAAATGCGGCCACGACGGCTGCCCGTAGTACACCAGCAGCTCAACCTGACCATCAATCCATACGGTGTCTTTCCAGCCACGATCTTCCGGCAGCGGCATTGCGCCATTGACGTTGCGAATCTGGAACATCACCCCTTCAATATGGAACGACTGCGGAGAGTCGGCGCGCACTGTCCAGCGCTCCCAGCTACCTTGCTGTGCAGTAATATCAATACGCTGCGGGTCCCACAATTGGCCGTTAATGCCTGGGTCATCGCCCAGCACAATGTCGCGGCTGCGGGTCGGCGCACCGCCGAGAATTTCCGTCGGCAGCAGGCGCATCGGTAAGCTATCGGTCACTAACGGCAGTAGGCCGGTAGGACGCAAAGTCAGTACCAGCGTTGAGATAAGAATGCTCGACGGTTCGAAGAAACCACGGATGCGATCCATAATGCTGGCGGATTCACCGCAGGTCATCGACACTTCGTCGCCGTTGGTCATATCAACGAGGACTTCCCGACGCTCACCCGGAGCAAGCGAAATCTGAGTGGCCGAAACCGGCGCCGGCAGGAATCCCTGATCGCTTGAAATCACGTGCTGCGCGCGTCCATCGCTCATACGCAATGAGTAGCGGCGAGAGTTAGACGCATTCAGCAGGCGCAGCCGTACCCAACCGCGCGAGACTTCAACGTAAGGCCCTTGTACGCCGTTAACCAGCAGCGTATCGCCGATAAAGCCACCGCTGCCAGGTTCGTCGTATACCGGCGCGCCAAAGTTATCCAGCCGCTTGTCCTGAATAATGACCGGGAAATCATCCACGCCGTAATGGTTCGGGATGGGTAAGGACTTACTCACTTCATCCTCTATCAGCCACATCCCCGCCAGGCCGTTATAGACCTGCTGCGCCATGTGGTTAGGCGTGTTGGCTTGATACCATAATGTCGATGCGCTCTGGCGAATCGGCAGCACGGGAGCCCAATCGGCGTTAGGTGACATCATGCGCGCCGCGCCGCCAATCAACGGGCCAGGAACCTGTAGGCCGCGAACGGTCATGGCGACGTTTTCTGCCAGGCGGTTGCTGTAGATGAGCTTAACGTCATCGCCACGCCAGACGCGAATCGTCGGCCCAAGATAACGACCATTGATGCCCCACACCGGCGCGCGTGTGCCCTGGGTAAACGACCAGTGCGCGCGTTGCAGCGTTAAGAAAAGAGGTTGTCCACGGCGTGATTCCAGCAGCGGAGGCACGGGCAAGACCGGCTGTTTACCTGCCGCCTGTGCTCTCAACGGCACTGCGCCAGCACAGAGCGCAACGCCCGAAGCCTGAATAAACTGACGCCGACTGAGTGACATATAAACTCCATCAATACTGACAAATCAAAAAGGGGAACTCATTTTCCCAACAGCAAAACAATGTGCGGCGCGGTGATTCTCCGCGCCGCTGGCAGGCATAATACTATTTACCGGCAGACTCGCGTTGGGCCACTTCCTGGTCCAGCTCATCTATTTTTGCCTTCATCACTTCACGGCAGTGTTTCGCCAGCTCACGCACCTGATCTTTACCCCATGCACTGGTATCAATCGGTGGCAGCATTTCCACAATCACCAGACCATTATTCCAGCGGTTGAGTTTAATCTTGTTCGATGTATTTGAGACGCACACGGGAATAATCGGGACGCCCGCCGCAATAGCCGCGTGGAATGCACCGGTTTTAAACGGCAGCAAGCCACGACCACGGCTACGCGTACCTTCCGGGAACATCCAGAAAGAGACTTTGCGTTTCTTAAACGAGTTCACGACTTCGGCAATAGTGCCGTGCGCTTTAGCCCGATTATTACGATCAATCAGCAGATTACCCGTCAGCCAGTAAAGCTGACCAAAGAACGGGATCCACACCAGGCTCTTTTTGCCAACGGTCACGGTTGGCGGCTGGACGATATTCGCCGCCGTCACCATATCGTAGTTATTCTGGTGGTTCGCAATGTAAATCGCGTTACCGTAGCTTCCGACATCGGCTGGCATACGGGTTTCAACTTTCAGACCAAAAACCGGCGCCAGACGACCAAACAGATGGCCGAAGGTGGCAACGTGTTTTGGGTTTCGCGGGCTGAACAGGCAATAGATACAGCCAAAAATGCATACCAGGATGCAATAAATGACAACAATAATGACACGTAAAATAAATAGCATGGCTACCTCTGAATCCTGAGCCTCTTCGCGTTATATACCCGCCATATTTCAAGCTGCCGCGCAAGGGTTGTTCAAAACGCTAACGCGTTCCATAAAGCGGCTCGAATGATTTTGCGCATATATATCGCTCAGGAGTTGTGACTCGCAAACCCTTGTAAGGGCTATTCTTAATCGCAATGGCGTAATAAACAACGCTTTATAGCAATATTTATACTTTTTGCCCTCTCCTTCTGGTTCCTTCAGCGGGAGAAAAAAGCATCAGAGCGAGCCTCTCTCAACGAGAGAGGCTTAGGGTGAGAGGATTACTCCTCGCTATCACCCACGCTCGGGCGTTTCGGGGAATCAATCTCTACACGGTCGATTTTTTGCAGGCCGCGCATCAGCGTCCCACGGCGTCCGCGTTCGCCCGTCACTTTTTGCAACTCTTCCGGACGCAGTTTGATCTTGCGTTTGCCGACGTGGAAGGTCAGCGTGCTGTGCGGCGGCAGGATGTACAGGTGCGCCAGGCTATCGACACCGCTCGCCGCTTCTGCGGAAGGAATGTTGATAATCTTATTGCCCTTACCTTTCGACAACTGTGGCAAATCGCTCAGCGGGAACATCAGCATCCGGCCTGCGGCAGTAATCGCCAGCAGCATATCCGACTCATCTTCCACCACCAGCGGCGGCAGCACCTGCGCATTTTCTGGCAGCGTAATCAGCGCTTTACCCGCACGGTTACGCGCCACCAAATCGTTGAAGGTACACAGGAAACCGTAACCAGCATCCGAGGCCATCAGCAGTTTCTGGTCATCGCCTTCCATCAGCATATGCTTGACGGTCGCGCCTGGCGGCAACGTCAGTTTGCCGGTCAGAGGTTCACCCTGCCCGCGCGCCGACGGCAGCGTAATCGGGTCAATGGCGTAGCTTCGACCGGTCGTGTCCACAAACACCACCGGCTGGTTGCTCTTGCCTTTCACCGACGCTTTCCAGCTATCGCCAGATTTATAGCTCAGCCCTTGCGCGTCAATATCATGGCCTTTGGCGCTACGCACCCAGCCCATCTGCGACAGCACAATGGTCACCGGCTCAGACGGCAGCATGTCGTGCTCGCTCATCGCTTTGGCTTCTTCGCGTTCACGCAGCGGGGAACGGCGGTCATCGCCAAAGGCATCGGCATCAGCCTGCAACTCTTTCTTCAGCAGGCTGCTCATTTTGCGTTCGGAGGCGAGAACCGCTTGCAGGCGGTCACGCTCTTTCGCTAATTCATCCTGCTCACCGCGAATCTTCACTTCTTCGAGTTTGGCAAGATGGCGCAGTTTCAGCTCAAGGATGGCTTCCGCCTGCGTTTCGCTGATGCCAAAACGCGACATCAGTACCGGCTTCGGCTCGTCTTCGCTACGGATGATATGGATAACTTCGTCAATATTGAGAAACGCGACCAGCAAACCTTCGAGGATATGCAGGCGTTTCAGCACTTTCTCCAGACGATAGTTCAGGCGGCGCGTTACGGTATCGCGACGGAACGCCAGCCATTCGGTCAGGATTTCCAGCAGGTTTTTCACCGCCGGACGGCCATCCAGACCAATCATGTTCAGGTTGATGCGATAGCTTTTTTCCAGGTCGGTGGTGGCAAACAGGTGATGCATCACCGGCTCCATATCCACACGATTGGAACGCGGCACAATCACCAGACGCGTCGGGTTTTCGTGGTCAGACTCATCACGCAGGTCGTCTACCATCGGCAGCTTTTTGTTGCGCATCTGCGCCGCAATCTGCTCCAGCACTTTGGCACCGGAAACCTGGTGCGGCAGCGCGGTAATCACCACCGCGCCGTCTTCTTTCGTCCACACCGCGCGCATCCGCACGGAACCACGGCCATTCTGATAAATTTTGCGGATTTCGGCGCGCGGCGTGATGATCTCCGCCTCGGTTGGGTAATCCGGCCCGTGGACGATATCCAGCAGCTCATCCAGCGTGGTTTTCGGGCTATCGATAAGTGTAATTGCCGCTTTTGCCACTTCGCGCAGGTTGTGCGGCGGAATGTCCGTCGCCATCCCGACCGCAATACCGGTCGTGCCGTTAAGCAGAATGTTCGGCAGGCGCGCAGGCAGCATTTTCGGCTCCTGCATAGTGCCGTCAAAGTTTGGCACCCAGTCTGCCGTTCCCTGGCCCAGCTCACTCAGCAGCAGCTCGGAATATTTCGACAGGCGAGATTCGGTATAACGCATCGCCGCGAAGGACTTCGGATCATCCGGCGCACCCCAGTTCCCCTGGCCATCAACCAGCGGATAACGATAGGAGAACGGCTGTGCCATCAGCACCATCGCTTCATAGCAAGCGCTGTCGCCGTGTGGATGATATTTACCCAGTACGTCACCGACGGTACGGGCGGATTTTTTAAATTTGGCGCTGGCATTCAGCCCCAGTTCAGACATCGCATAGACGATGCGGCGCTGCACCGGTTTTAGGCCATCGCCAATAAACGGTAACGCCCTGTCCATGATGACGTACATGGAGTAGTTTAAGTAGGCGTTTTCCGTAAATTCATGTAGCGCAAGGCGCTCTGCCATATCGCTCATTAATCGTGATTCCTCAACTTATTTCGCCAGCCATCGAAGGGGCAATATTGCCGCAGATACTACCTTATCTGACGCGTTGAGTCACAGAAGTTCGGCGGTTTGCCGATGAAAATGAAATGGCGGGCGATGCGCCATCTGGCTTAGCACCTCAAGCGAGAGAGGCTCATCCAGATGACGCATAATGACGACGCAGACAGGCGCAATCCTGGCCTATCCTGCGCAGTTTGCGGCGATTATGGGTTCACTTTGCGGATCTGTTTCACATCAATTTCGACTGAATTCCAGTCTTTATCCACTTCGCCATTGATTTCGACGAGATCCTGCGGCGTGACGACCAGGCCGTTCCAGCGCTTGTGGTCGATATCCACATTCACCGTGCCGCTGGCGTCTTTAAAAATGTACAGGTCATCGGAAACGCGCTCGATAATATTACCGCGCAGAGTAACCCAGGTGTCATCACGCATGGATTTGGCGTTTGCCGTAGTAGTGACCGTGCTGTTAGGCCCAACAAAACCGCCGCCTTGTGCTACGGTGCTGGAAGGGCCAGAAAAGCCCCCTTGATCTGCGGCAAATACCGGTGCGGATGCCAGTGCCAGAATGGCCGCTATCGTTGCAATTTTTTTCATTGTTTGCTCTCCCTTTTACTGTGTCTGTGGCCTATTACACAGGCTAATTCTTAACAACTTCTTAAGCAGAAAAAAGAATTATTTTTGCTGTACAGCGGCGGCGAAGACGCGGTTTACTTGCTATCAGAGCGGCAAGCAAGGAATGGACGATGCGCATTTTATTAGTCGAAGATGACAAGCTGATTGGCGACGGTATCAAAACCGGGCTGGGGAAAATGGGTTTCAGCGTGGACTGGTTTACCCGTGGCGAAGAGGGAAAAATCGCGCTGTATAGCGCCCCTTATGATGCGGTGATCCTCGATCTCACGCTGCCCGGTATTGATGGGCTAGATATTTTGCGCGAATGGCGCGAGAAATCTCACCGCGAACCAGTGCTTATTCTGACCGCCCGCGACGCGCTCAATCAACGAGTTGAAGGGCTGCGCCTCGGCGCCGACGACTATTTATGTAAACCGTTCGCGCTGATTGAAGTCGCCGCGCGGCTGGAAGCGTTAATCCGCCGGGCGCACGGGCAAACCAGCAGCGTACTGCGCCACGGCGCTGTTGAGCTTGATCCGAGTAAACTGGTCGCGACGATGAATGGCGAACCGCTGGCGCTCAAGCCGAAAGAGTTTGCCCTGCTGGAACTGTTATTACGCAACGCCGGGCGTGTGCTGCCGCGCAAACTGATCGAAGAAAAACTGTATAGCTGGGATGAAGAGGTCACCAGCAACGCCATCGAAGTTCACGTCCACCACCTGCGCCGTAAGCTCGGCAGCCACTTTATCCGTACCGTACACGGTATCGGCTACACCCTGGGTGACCAATGAATCTGCTCCGCCGTCTTAGCCTTCGCTTTCGCCTGACGCTGCTGTTTATGCTGCTCTCTGCGGTGGCCTGGTGTTTCGCCAGCGCCATCGCCTGGCAACACACTACCGATAAGCTGGATAAACTGTTCGATACCCAGCAGATGCTGTTCGCCAAACGTATCAGCGCAATGGATTTTGCCGACCTGCCCACTTCGCGCCAGTGGGTGCGCGCGCCGAAAAAGATCAAGCATGGGCATTTGGATGATGACGCACTGGCCTTCGCTATCTACACCAGCGACGGAGAAATGGTGCTGCACGACGGCGAGAACGGGCCGTACATTCCGTACCATTATCGCCGTGAAGGCTTTGATGACGGGCATCTCAGTAATGACGACGATAGCTGGCGTTTTTTATGGCTGACCACCGCCGATAAAAAATATCGCATCGTGGTCGGCCAAGAGTGGGACTACCGCAAAGAGATGGCGCTGGACATCATCACCAGCCAGCTAACGCCGTGGCTTATCGCCTTGCCATTAATGTTTTTACTGCTGATTTTGTTATTGAGCCGCGAGCTAGCACCGCTGAAAAAACTGACCCGCACCTTGCGCCAACGCGACCCAGACTCGGGTGACCCACTGAGCACCGAAGGCGTGCCCAGCGAAGTGCGCCCGCTGCTGGACGCGCTGAATCAACTGTTCCGCCGCACTCACGATATGATGACTCGCGAGCGCCGCTTTACCTCCGACGCTGCGCACGAACTGCGTAGCCCACTGACCGCGCTGCGAGTGCAGGCGGAAGTGGCGCAAATGTCGCAGGATGACCCTGAGAGCCAGAGTAAAGCCTTGATGCAACTGCATCAGGGCATTGACCGCGCGACGCGCCTGGTGGAGCAACTGCTCACGCTTTCGCGCCTGGACTCGCTGGAGCAACTGGCTGACGTACAGACGGTGAGTCTCGATAGCCTGCTGGAATCCGCAGTGATGGATATTTACCATTCGGCGCAGAAAGCCGGTATTGAGATTCGCCTGCAACTGAATGCACAGCAGGTCACTCGCACCGCGCAACCGCTATTACTCAGCCTGTTGGTGCGTAACCTGCTGGATAACGCCGTGCGCTACAGCCCGGCGGGCAGTTTGGTGCATGTGACGCTGGAAGCGCGCAGTTTTAGCATTCGTGACAACGGGCCAGGGATCGCAGCCGAGGCGCTGGCGCGTATCGGCGAGCGTTTCTACCGCCCGCCGGGGCAGGATCAAACCGGCAGTGGTTTGGGGCTGTCTATCGTTCAGCGCATTGCCGCGCTGCATCAGATGTCGGTTCACTTCGCGAATGCGCCGGACGGTGGTTTTATCGTTGATATTCGTTGGTAAGCCGATTATTGCTATTTCAGCAAAAGACTTTGCACATTTTGCACATTTAACCGCAATGGTGAGCCGAGTATCATGACGGACAAACGCTTACTTTCGAGGATAAAAAATGAGCAACATTCTGATTATTAACGGCGGAAAAAAATTCGGCCACTCTAACGGCCAGCTGAATGACACCCTGACTGAAGTCGCGGAGACCTATCTGCGCGACCTCGGACATGATGTTAAAGTGGTTCGCGCCGACAGCGATTACGACGTAAAAGCGGAAGTACAAAACTTCCTGTGGGCTGACTCTGTTATCTGGCAGATGCCAGGTTGGTGGATGGGCGCACCGTGGACAGTCAAAAAATATATTGATGATGTATTCACCGAAGGCCACGGTTCTCTGTACGCCAGCGATGGTCGTACCCGTTCTGACGCCAGCAAAAAATACGGCTCCGGCGGCCTGATTCAGGGCAAAACCTATATGCTGTCCCTGACCTGGAACGCACCAATGGAAGCCTTTACCGATAAAGATCAGTTCTTCCACGGCGTGGGCGTTGACGGTGTTTATCTGCCATTCCACAAAGCGAACCAGTTCCTGGGAATGGAAGCGCTGCCTACCTTTATCGCCAACGACGTTATCAAAATGCCAGATGTTCCACATTATGTAGCAGAATATCGCAAGCATCTTGGGACGATTTTTGCTTAACTGTTAGGCTGAAATGAGAAGGAGTTAATCATGTTGACAGTTATTGCTGAAATTCGCACTCGTCCAGGTCAGCACCACCGCCAGGCGGTGCTGGATCAGTTTGCAAAAATTATCCCAACCGTTTTAAAAGAAGACGGCTGCCACGGTTATGCACCGATGGTTGACCACGCCGCTGGCGTTGCTTTCCAGACCACAGCACCTGACTCTATCGTGATGGTAGAAGTATGGGAAAGCGTTGCACACCTTGAAGCGCACCTGCAAACCCCGCACATGAAAGCCTGGGGCGAAGCGGTGAAAGCAGACGTGCTGGATACAACGATTCGTATCCTGGAGCAAGGCGTCTAACCGCCAGGTATTGAGCCGTGTTTTGCCGGGTGGCGCTGCGCTTACCCGGCCTACAAAACATGAACTCGAATACCCACGTAGGCCCGATAAGCGTAAGCGCCATCGGGCTGTATCGCATTACCAGTACAATTTCCAGCTCTGCGTCATACGCACCAACGCGATCGACCACAACACCGAACCTAACGCGATTTAAGTTATTACTTAATATTTGCTGGAATATATAAGTCCAGACAAAACATATACTTTAATTCCAACGCAAGAATGACGAATCCTCCGCAATTTAAGCCGGATATTCTCGCCATGGCAGTTGAAAATGTGGCCCATCTTTCAACGTGCACCAATCGCCCCCCATTCAACAGGAATACCCAACTCAGCCGAGGATTGTTTAAACGCATCCGCTATTATCTGATAGTCCGCCATCCGCCATGAGCCTTCCGGCGATGGTAGTGCAAAAATATCAATAGCGTGGCCGGTTAAATGCCTGCTCCGTAACGTTTTCGATTTCCCATCCTGGTACATTTGCGCCTGCTTTTCCTGTGTGCGTAAACCCTCCGTCACGACAAAATCAATTCGCGTAACCTGCAATGTACGTCGGGCAAGGCTGACTAAATCTACATGCACGCCGACTAAATCACTTTCGCTGCGAAGGCTGAATTTGAATGCCATTGTTCTCTCCTTTTCATCATTTCGGATACATTCCTGTAAGTTCTGGCGCGCTAAATATAATACCTCGAAACGAAACGCCATCAGCCATTTAGCTAATTGATATTTAGTCCCGATATATCAATAATGCCGCCTTTGTTTTACAACACTCAGCGGGAACAATAATGCTAGCGTTCAAAAAGCACAACCAGGCCATTCGCTTCCATTCATTCACGATGCAACCAGAGCATCTATTTTCTTTTATTCGGTTTAAGAAAATCAAAAATAGATATATTACTTTTAGGTTTAGCACACAAAAACACAAGCAAACGAACCGCCAGCGCCGATGAAATTACCGCGCCGACCGCTGCAGGCATATGAATTGTGACGCCCACCACACTCTGAACAATATACGTACCGGTTGAAGCAGTAAAATCAGCCGCAGCAATACCGATGCATAATGATGCGGTAAATAATGCGCACCGAGAAACAGGTGAAAAATCAATGGCGGAAACAATAAAAACAATGCTACCAGAAAATGCCCCAACAATAATCCACATATCATGTTCAGCATTAACAGTGAATGCACCCAAAAACAGTGCCAACTTCATTGAAGATGAATATATATGAACGATAAAATCTTGCATTTCAATTTCCTCGCTAAGACTATACTCATTATCATATCTATCTCACGAGAAACTTTTATTCAAAAAAATAAACATAAGGTGTTTATTTTTTTGAATAAACCGCGTGCACCTTTGGGGTTTATAATAAAGCCAAAATCAACAATACTGTTTAATCAGTAAGAATTATCGCTATCACCATAGAAAAAAAATCAACAAATTTCGAAAATAACTTTTAACAGTTAAAATATCGACTTTTAGAGGATTTACATGAATATTTTTTTGTCTAAGCAATTGAAATATTTTATGGTCATGGTTGAAGAAAAAAATGTGTCTAAAGCAGCGGAGGCACTCTGCATTACCCGATCTCCGCTCACCAAAAAGATCAATGATTTAGAAACGATACTAGACGCTAGACTGTTCCAAAAAACGCGTAATGAACTATTACCAACACCACTTGCTATTGAATACTATAGAAAATGCAAGACTCTCTATGAAGAACTCAAAATAATTGACAATGATATTGTACACAGAAACTCCAGAAAAATAACAACCTTGATTTTCGACATTAGTGTTTCCATGTTAGTAATCAAACATATTCAGGCAATATTAGAAACGGAGTTCCTTGGACTATATGTAATAAGAAAAGCCATTACTATTGAAGATACTGAGCGCCTTAATCATGAAAAAAACCTAATTATAATATCATTGCGAGAGTTACCTTTTACATTCAATATAACACCGTCAAAATGGCGCAGTGAGGGGCTTTCTATTATCTTACCCAAAAGCATGAGTGATAATGGCAGGAGAATATCCTTGCCAATTTACATATGGAAAGACAAATACTCAGCCTGCATTAAAAACAGCGTCAAGAGTATACTTAATAAACATTTTTATGAAATTCATTTCATTGAACACAACATGGATCTGTCTAATCTTCTGCATCTTATTAAAAATGGTAAGGGTTGTGCTCTACAGCCGTTCAAATTCCTTCAATCATTTAAGATTGATGGGATTTGTGGTATCAAGATAGACAATTACATGCCCTATATCCATATATATCATCACGCCACCACTTCCTCTTCATTAGTTAATCGGATAAAAGTGATGATGAACGCCGTAACGTAGATAACTGATCATTGAAAAAACATAGTATTTTCAGCAACCACCCTGGGTAGACTATCCATTTAATTTAACAGCCACAATAATGAGCACGCTGAGAGTATATTGTCTAAAACAAGCAAAACTATCGCAAAAATAGTTATGAAACCGACAAATTATCTAACGCACTAAGTGCTGTACTGACATTTTTTATTCACTGGCAATCAGCTATAACACAGCATAAAAAATAGAAAAAGGATGTCGTCTGATTAAGGGCGACATCCTTTTTTCCACGGCTGCCTTGACTCAGTACCTTCACCATTAAATAAAACACCAAAAATCTAGCGACTCAATGCTTTTTTCATTTCTACACAATATTCATCATTAATAATATACTTTTTCATCAACAAACCTGTTATCAGATTCAGTACGGCAGGGATGATGGTCATCATTAAGCAAATGCCCAACAACGCTTCTGATGATTGTTCCACGCCTAGTTTATAATTAAAGTAACCTAATACAATACCGACAAAGCCGCCGGCTAACCCCATACCAAATTTCTGGAAAAACAAGATACCACCAAATGCTAAACCAGAGACTCGCTTGCCCGTTTTCACCTCGTCATAATCTACAGCTTCAGCAATGGATGCCCAATACACAGGGAGTTGGATATCTGTAAGAAAGGTAACAATGCAGTAGAAAACAAAAGCCAGATAGATACTTTCTTACTTTAACGCAAAAGTACATTGCAACACCCACGACAAACGCCAGTAAGAAGGTTTTGGCATCGTGATTGTCGATAATCGCCAATACACTATGCGCCCCGGGCGGATTTTTTTCTTTCCGCCGTTCAACCTGCATAAAATCATGGTCGATGAGCATGTGCAGGACAGCTACCGCCGCACCATCATTCATGTTGATCAACACGCGATCGCTAAATATCTCCGCCATTTCCCGGAAAATAACCGCCGTTTACAGGCGCTTTCTGCACGAGGCCGCCCGGCCTTTGTGGCCGATTTAGCGGATATTCACCCGCATATCAATCACCTGTTTCGCCTGTATGCTCGCTCCGCATCAAGTTCTGGATTAAGTACCGAACAAATCGCCAGTATGCTGATTACGCTGCTCAGCATGTTGCCGCCCGCGCAAGAGAAAATGGCAGAAGCCGCGCGTGGCATAGCCAGCCCGGTGATGTACTGGATTGATGAAAATTATCGGCGGAAGTTCAGCCTGGATGCGATGGCGCAGGAATTGGGGAAATCACGCAGCTATTTGTCGCGGCGCTTTCATGCCGAAACGGGAGAGAATATTCATGACTATCTCAACACGATTCGACTGCGCCGCGCCTGTGAACTGTTGTTGCACAGCGCGCTGCCAGTCAGTGAGATTGCCGGGCAGGTAGGGTTTGCCGAGGTGACCTATTTTATTAGTTCGTTTAAAAAGGGGATTGGCGAGACCCCCTTGCAATACCGAAAAAATCACCAACCTCAGCGCGAAGTTAGCGGAAAACCATAAGCAGAACGCCACCCGGCGATAATCAGGCAATTAGGCTTCGATATCCGCCATATCGCCTTTTTCTTGCAGCCAATTGCGGCGATCTTCAGAACGCTTCTTGGCTAACAGCATGTCCATCATGGCATCGGTTTGCTGTTCGTCTTCATCGTTGATGAACAGTTGCACCAGGCGGCGCGTGTTCGGATCAAGCGTGGTTTCACGAAGCTGCATTGGGTTCATTTCACCCAAACCTTTAAAGCGCTGCACGTTCGGCTTGCCTTTCTTGCGCTTGAGCTGTTCCAGCACGCCCGCTTTTTCTTCCTCGGTCAGCGCGTAATAAACTTCTTT
>JBOFJM010000652.1:0-2158 GCA_051656825.1 Kluyvera sp. | reverse complement strand
TGTGACAAAAAAGGGAAAGGAGGCATTTCGCCTCCTTTCCCTTTTTGGTTAAATTCGCCTGGCTTGCCAGAAGTTTTTACGCCAGTAAACGTTGTTAAGTGATGACCGTGTAACACCTTTACTCGTTGAGGCATGTATGAATGTGTTATCGGTATCATAAATGCCAACGTGCAATCCGTTCTCTCCGGCTCCGGTTTTAAAAAACACTAAATCACCGGGTAAGAGGTCGTCTTTATCTATTTCTGTGCCAATTTGCGCCTGCTTACGCGTCTCCCTTGGCAACTGCATTTCAAATTTGTCACGGAAGGTCACCAGCACAAAAGCCGAACAATCCACCCCACCCCGGTTCATGCCGCCGTAGCGATAAGGCGTACCATGCCAGTTTTGCAGCTGATCGTTCAGGCTGGCAATAACGGTAATAGAATCCGCCAGGCGGGGATTCGGCGGTGGAGCGCGATGGCTGCTACACCCGGCTAAAATGAATGCCACGAGAAAGAGAGTCCAGAAACGCATATCCAGCGAATCCTCTGTATTTATAATCAGCTAACAAATTATATCGATTAGCAATCGACTGGCAAGCAATGCCCCGCCATTAAGTATGGTGTATGAGCTATTTTTCGCCGTTACCATCATAAATGAGCATTTGATGACCGGCTAATTCCAATCGCTGAAAGACCATATTATATGCAGTGGTTAAATTCTCCGGCTGCATTACTGTGTCAGTATCACCACTGGCAATCATTCGCCCATCACATAATAACCATGCGCGGTTAGCATGACGCAACGTATAGTTTAGGTCGTGACTACTCATCACAATAGTAATACCTGACGTGCAGAGTTCAATCAATAGCGTATCTAGCGCGGCCTGTTGGGCGACATCAAGGCTATTCATCGGTTCATCCAACAACAGCAGTTGCCCTTGCGGATTCACCTCAGGATGTATTTGTAAAATCACCGCAGCAAGCCTTACCCGCTGCCATTCGCCGCCGGAAAGCTGATGCACATTACGGCCAAGTTTATTGCTTAATCCCAACGCATTGGTGACATGGACAGCCACAGGTGTATCTGGATTTTGTTGTTGATGCAGCATCAGGAATTGCCAGACGGGCATCGCAAACGGCGGCGACTGATGCTGGGACAAATAGGCCCGATGGCGTGCCAGCATTGGTGCAAACCATTCATCAAGCGGTTGTTCATTCAGCGTGACTACGCCCTGCCCACGGCTCAACCCCGCCATTCGAGTCAGTAACGTGCTTTTGCCCGCACCGTTTGGCCCTACGAGGTGGATTATCTCACCGTGGCCAACATCGGCATTAATACCGTACAGCCGCCCGCTTTCGCTAACATCCTGAAGCTGCATCAATGGCATCATGACTGTGCAAGTGCCTGCTTAATTGCGGCGGTCAGCGTTGGGTCATCCGGTGTCATATCCGGCGAGAAACGATGAAGTACTTCGCCATTGCGACCAACTAAGAACTTTTCAAAATTCCACAGAATATCGCCAGGATGTGCCGGAGCGCGCCCTTTGCTCGCCATACGCTCATAGAAGCCGCTGCCCTGCGGGGCAATCGCTGTTGGCGCAATCTCGGTCAACTGGCGATACAACGGATGTCTGTTTTCACCATTCACATCAATCTTACTGAACAGCGGGAAAGTCACGCCGTAGGTCATGCTACAGAAGGTTTTAATTTCTTCTTCGCTGCCAGGTTCTTGCCCCAGAAACTGGTTGCACGGAAAACCCAGCACCGTGAAGCCTTGATCCTGCAACGAGGTTTGCAAGGCTTCCAGTTGCTCGTACTGTGGCGTTAAGCCACACTTTGAAGCCACATTGACTATCAGTAGCACCTTGCCTTTGTAAGCCTCCAGCGTGGTGTGTTCGCCATCAATCGTGGTGATAGGCGTGTTCAGAATGGTGGTTTGCATAGCATCCTCTTTTCAGTGTGTGTCGGGTCTAGCGCCCGGCCTTTAATAGTAGCCAGATAAAGACTGGCGCGCCCAGCGTTGCGGTGACAACGCCAATAGGCAATTCAGCGGCGGACAGCGCCAACCGCGCGATGATATCGGCAAACAGCAGCGTGCTCGCCCCTGCCAGTGCGCTGGCAGGCAACAGCACCCGATGGTCGGTTAAACCGCACAGGCGCAGCATATGCGGCACAAC
>JBOFJM010000651.1:0-18007 GCA_051656825.1 Kluyvera sp. | reverse complement strand
GACATGTCGGATGCGGCTGGGACGATGTGGATGGATGTGGCGAAACGTGACTGGAGCGATGAGATGCTCGCCGCCTGCGGGCTGACTCGCGACAATATGCCTGCGTTGTTCGAAGGTTGCGACATGACCGGCACGCTGTCGGCGTCGGTCGCCAGCGCGTGGAATATGCCTGCTGTACCGGTGGTGGCGGGCGGTGGCGATAACGCGGCGGGCGCGGTGGGCGTGGGAATGGCAGATGCCGGACAGGCGATGCTATCGCTAGGAACGTCTGGCGTCTATTTTGCTGTGAGTGACGGCTTTTTGAGTAAGCCGGAAAGCGCGGTGCACAGTTTTTGTCACGCCTTACCGAAGCGCTGGCATTTAATGTCGGTGATGCTGAGTGCCGCATCATGCCTCGACTGGGCGGCGAGACTGACTGGTCTGGAGAGCGTTCCGGCACTGATTGCCGCCGCTGAAACCGCAGATGTGAATGCTGGCCCAGTGTGGTTTTTGCCGTATCTCTCCGGTGAACGCACGCCGCACAATAATCCAGAAGCGAAAGGGGTGTTCTTTGGGCTGACGCATCAACACGGGCAGGCTGAGCTGGCGCGCGCGGTGCTTGAGGGCGTTGGTTTTGCGCTGGCGGATGGCATGGACGTAGTACACGCCTGTGGCGTGGAGCCGGAAAGCATCACGCTGATTGGCGGTGGCGCGCGTAGCGCTTACTGGCGTCAAATGCTGGCGGATATCTGCGGCAAACCGTTGGATTACCGCACCGGCGGCGAGGTTGGCCCTGCATTGGGGGCGGCGCGTTTGGCGCAGTTGGCGGTGCATCGCGACCAGCCGTACAGCGCATTCCTGCCACAATTGGCGCTGGAGCAAGAGCATCAGCCTGATCCAGAGCGTGTGGCGTATTATGCACCGCTGCGTGAAACCTTCCGCCAGATTTACCAACAACTCCTGCCGCTTATGTCCTGAGCCATCGCGTTACCCGCTCCGCTGTGGGGCGGGGCGCGGTTAATTCATCCCCATTTTTCAGATTTTAAATGTGTCGCTGTGGCGCATTGTTTAGCTGCTATAAACAATGCTCTTTCTATCATGAACGTGTTATGGAAAAGGCGCGACATCGCCAGTCGTTTAGGTAAAACCCCGTAGTTTTTTCAATTCTTAAATCTCAATATCTCGGCTTTGGAACGGCCAATATGGACTTGATATCGGCTTACAGGAATTTTCTTTTGTTCAGCGGGGTCTGAGTGTCACGACATAATTCAGAGCTGAGGAATCCATTCAGCATAAATTAAATTTACGCTATGCCGTCAATTTATTTCAGCGCGTTAGAACGCTCTTTTTGCGGTAGGGCTGAGTTGATCTATGTATATTTAGGATACGTTATTACATTCCCGGTAATGGGCAAAATATCGGGGAATGTCATCGATAATATTACCATCGCTAATATATGGGAGTGTGGACAATTTCTGGTAATTACAACAGGTTAGTGTGCGTGAAGGGCGTTTCATCGTTCTGATTTTTGATATTATATAAGGAAAAATAAAGTTATTTTATGCCGGTAATTACCCCGATATTAACATCCGCTGCTATTTATAATTAACTATCATGAGTAAAGTGCCATTTCAATATATAAGGCATTTTATGTCAAAAAATGTAATAACATTATCCGCTGAATGCAGATGCAATCAAAATCATGACAAAAAGTAGTGTTTTTTAATTTTAATATTGTTACCATTGTTACTGTAAGGTTAATTTGATTCATTGCTGTTACTATCAGCCTTGAAAAAATTATCTATCCAATGGTGATGACGCTACGAATAGCCAAATTTCATGACTTCCTGATTCTCTGGAACTGGTTAGTCATGCCTGAAAATTATTATTGATATAGGATCGATATTATGGTTGCTGACCTCATATAAAGAATATTGTGTTGATACATTAATATTATTAATGTTCATGGAAATGAATTATAGCATCGCTCCAATTATTTGGCGTGAAGGTATTCTATCGGAAAAAATAACCCAAGAAGGATTTCTTGTGTCGATACGTCTTATTGTTAGAAAATCAGCCGCGATTTTTTTTAGTGTATCTGCGTTTTTTACGTCGATGATGGCTTGTGCTGATGGCGGAATTTCCATTCAGGGAACCCGGATTATCTATCCGCATGGTGCTGCGCAACAAAGCATATCTGTACATAATTCTTCAGCTACGGATTCTTTTCTGGTTCAATCCTGGATAGAAAACGCCGATGGCAGTAAGAGCAGTGATTTTGTTGTTATCCCCCCGCTTTACCTGAGTGGGCCGAGAAATGAAAATATCCTGCGCATAATGAAAACTGGCGGTAATCAACCGCAGGATAAAGAATCATTATATTACTTCATCGCTAAAGCTATCCCCTCTATCGATGACAAGAAGGACGCCGATAGAAGCATTATCAGGATTGCCGCTGCCAGTCGAATAAAACTGTTTGTTCGCCCTTCAGGATTAACGCCTTCACCTGAAAAAGCACCAACTGAACTGACGTTTAAGCGTACTGGAAAGCAATTAGAAATAGATAATCCGACGCCCTATTACATTACATTGACGGAGATGAAGTCAGGTGGCAGGCCTATCGAGGGCGTTATGGCTGCGCCAAAAGCCAAAACCTCTGTCAGCTTATCGTTTAATGCTGGGAATAGTATTACCTTCAGCACGATCAATGACTTTGGCACCGTTAAAGGGCCAATAACAGTAGAAGTAAAATAATAAATATTTCCATTTTAATTTATTGATTATCGAAATAATTAGAACATTACTCTATGGGCGAATCGTGTGGAAGAAGACAAACAGAAATCAAATCATAGACGCATTTCCCCCCTGGCAACTGCGTTGGCTTTTACATTCTCTGGTTCAGCTTTTGCCGCTCTTCACTTTGATCCGGCGATGATAAACGGAGACCCGTCTGCGGTGGCTGATTTATCGCGCTTTGAATCGGGGAGCGCTCAACTTCCAGGAGGTTACGTTGTTGATATTTATCTTAACGGCAATAACATCGATTCACGCCCCGTTAGCTTTATATCACTCGAAGGCTCCGACCCTGGCATCCACGACAACACCGGCTTAATCGCTTGCCTGAAGGTAAAAGAACTCACCGAAATGGGAGTAAATACGGCTGCGGTTCGCAATATGGCCAATTTGCCGGAAGATGAATGTGTTTCCCCTGGGAAATACATACCACAAGCTTATATGGCCTTTGATTTTCAGCAGATGCGGCTTGATATTAGTATTCCCCAGGTTGCTATGCAGAATCGTGCACAAGGATGGATCCCGCCGGAAAGATGGGATGAAGGTATTAATGCCGCCTTATTAAGTTGGCAATTCAGCGGCAGTGAAAATCATGGCAACTATGGTAATAGCCGTAGCCAGTATCTGAACCTTATTAGCGGGCTTAACTTTGGTGCCTGGCGTTTGCGAGATAACAGCACATGGAACAACTATGAAAATTCGCATAACCACAACCAACACTGGGATCATCTAAATACATACCTCCAACGCGCTATCATCCCATTGCGCAGTGAATTAACTATGGGGGATAGTACAACTGGCAGCGAAGTTTTTGATTCCGTGTCTTTCCGTGGGGTACAGCTGGCTACCGATGATAATATGTATCCTGATACCATGCGCGGTTTTGCCCCAACAATAAGAGGAACCGCGAGCAGTAATGCGCAAGTCAGCATTCGCCAGAGTGGCAATATCATTTATCGTACTTTTGTCGCGCCTGGAGCTTTTGAGATTAAAGATCTCTATCCGCTATCATCCGGTGGCGATCTGGATGTCATCATCACCGAAGCCGATGGAAGAACCCGCGTTTTTACCGTCCCTTATTCATCCGTGCCGATGCTACAGCGCGAAGGCCATATTCGTTACGGCATTACCGCCGGGCGTTATCGCAATTCCAGCGATCAATATAATGAGCCAACATTTGCCCAGGGGACTCTTTTATGGGGATTACCGCATAACATAACAGCATACGGCGGTACGCAATTAGCGGATAAATACAAAGCGATAGCGATCGGCGGTGGCGTTAATATGGGGGAGTGGGGCGCAGTTTCCACCGATATTACTTATGCCGATAGCACCTTATCTGATGGCTCCAGACATAAAGGGCAATCTATCCGCTTTTTATACGGTCGATCCCTCGTTACTACCGGCACTACTTTTCAGTTAGCGGGCTATCGTTATTCGACAGAAGGTTTTCATACCTTAGATGAAACAGCGTTAAGAAGAACCTCTGGCTGGACTGATGATAATACCGAGCTGGTGGACGCCGCTGGCCGGCCAGTAAAACGGAATTGGGTTAATCATTACGATCTCTACAGCAACAAACGAGAGCGACTAGAAGCCAATATTACACAGCGTATAGGCGATCTCGGTTCAATGTATTTAACCGGAAGCCGCCAAACGTATTGGAACAATACGGCTACAACCACATCATTACAGACCAGTTTCAGTAGTGCGATAGGTAAGGTTAGTTACAATTTATCTTACGGATATAGCAAGTACAGTGGGCAGGATAAAGCCGATAAGACCTTTTATTTATCCTTTACTGTACCCCTGGATAGCCTGTTATCCGGCGGAACGACCACAAATTCTATGTGGGCTACCTATAGCGCGAATCGTGATAGTAGCGGTCATATAACCCATCAAGCTGGCTTAAATGGTACGGCATTAGAGCAAGGAAATTTAGACTGGAGCGTATCTCAGGGTTATGAGCGTCATGATGGTGGAAGCGGTGATGCATCTTTGGGGTATCAAGGCTCTTACGGAAAAGCATCAATCGGCTATGGCTATAGCCGTAATTATCATCAGGTACGTTATGGCGCATCCGGTAGTGCGATTGTACACGGCGATGGGCTTACTATTGGGCAACCATTAGGGAATACAAATGTGTTGGTCGTTGCGCCAGGCGCGGCAGATATTCCCGTTGAAAGTGGGACCGGAGTTAGTACTGATTGGCGCGGTTATACCGTTGTTCCTTATGCCACTATGTATCGTGAAAACCGTATCGCATTAGATATTAGTAAATTAAATGATCATACGGACATTGATAATTCAGTCTCCAGGGTTGTACCAACCAGTGGCGCAATAGTCCGAGCGGATTTTAAAACGCATTCAGGTATTCGTGCCTTAATGACTTTAATACGTAATGGGAAGCCGTTGCCATTCGGTACCATTATCAGCGTTAAAGATGGCATCAGTAGTGGGCTAGTAGGAGATAACGGACAAGTTTACTTGTCTGGATTAGTTCCAAATGGCGAATTAAAGGCGCAATGGGGTAGCAATGCTGCTCAGCAATGTACCGTGCACTATTCCATGCCTGAAGAGGCAATGAAAATATCGTTGGTACAGATGCAGGCTGTTTGCAGATAAAACGCCTTCACAATATACATCACAAATTGATGATGTAATTTTTCACCTATAAATAAACTATTTCAAAGGACTAAAAATGTTTTCTATCAAAAAAATCGCAATGTTAACAGTAACGACCGCATTATTTTCGGCATCTATCGGGGCTAATGCAGCCACTGATTCTGCGGTCGTGAATATTACTGCAACGGTTGTTAATAATACGTGTACGCCAACATGGACGGGGGCTGGTGTCGATGTAGCATTGGGACGCGTATCTCAAAAAGATTTTGGCGGTGCTAAGACGGCAGGCGATACGCCATTTAATTTGAAGCTGGAAGGATGCGGCGCTGATGCAACAACAGTCACCGTAAAGGCTTCAGGTTCACCGGACTTAGTCGATGCGAATATATTTAAGAATGAAGATTCCTCAGGCTCTACCGGTGTTGGTGTCGCCATTTTTGGCGATGAAACCCAATCAACACAGATGAAACCGAATGGCGATGGCAGCGTGACTTACACTATTGCTAATAATCAAGTCGATATGGCCTTTAAGGCTCAGTTGAAGCAGACGGGAGCGGATGCACCGACATCAGGTGCGGTAAAAAGTACCGTTACCCTAAATATTGAATATCAATAAATAATGAATGCATACCGGGATTATTGATTCTGGTATGCATTTGCCATGATTAGCCATTAAAAAGGCCGTCTTATGTTATATTTATCACTCTTTAGAAAAATCATATTTGTTATTTTCCTTTCACTTTCCCCACCTTTTTTGTCCTTTGCGGCGAGTGTGACTATCAATTCTACGACTAAAGCCACGACACCTTTTAGTAGTAGTCAATATGTCGCGTGGTATCCAAGGACATTCACCATAAGTTTTGAGCCGAATAACGGTGCTATTTTTGATTCAACATGTATGAAAGTTTCGGGGACTGTGGGGCTTAATAGTAAAGCTAACGTTACTGGCTGGGGGGATACTACGATGGCAGAAAATACGTTAGGCACATACAAATGGGATTTAGTATTTACCAATACATGTGGAACGGTTATGTCCGGGGTTGTTAAAACGAAATTAAGCCGATATGGCGGCGTTGAGGCTCCAGTGTTGTCCACAGAAATTAGAAATATCAGTGCGTCATGTTCTGTAAATGTAGAAACTGAGCCTAAGATCCCGAAGCTATATGTTCGAGACTCGGTTAACGAAATAAATATTTCATCGTTTGGTACTGGCTATGGCAATTTGACATTTAAACCCAATGAAATTCAAGGCGATAAAGGTAAACTGACCAACGGAAGCAGCTATCTAACTTATTCCGTTACCGGCGGTAATATTGCCTGGGATAGTGCGCTGGGGCAGTGGAAGGGCAGCATGGAAGAACATTATCTTAAAATAGATGACATTCCTTCCAACGCGGCATCAGGAGCCTACACAGGAAACATGACCGCAACCATTACATGCCTGTGACAGTGCGGTTTTTCTGCTTGCACGCGGCCATTATCGCAGGTTAGCTAACCAGCCGACGCCGATCGATGCGCTGTAGCGCCATCGACAATAGCAGGCTGCTTGCCAGCGTGGCGATGAAAACCCACATAATATCCAGCGCAGGCCAATTTTTTAGGTCGAGATCCCAGCTACGGAGCACGTAAATCACAAATGCATGAAAACCGTAAATACCCAATGAGTGGCGTGATATCAGCGATAACCCCGGAAGAACGCGTTGATTTAGCGTGTTCTTCACCACAATAAATAGCGCGCTGGCGCTCATAAAAACCATCGGGCCGCAGTAAACATACCAGGTGTCGGCAAAATTGCCGCGCCACTGCAGTTCATACAGCGTACCGCGTGAAATAATCCACACCGCCGCGACAAACAACAGGCCACAACCCCAGGTGAGTGATTTCCGGGAGGTGTCTATCATGCCCAGCGCCCGGCCAAGCAGGCCGTAAAGCACGTAATAGAACGTATCGCCGTTGATATAAAGATTCACCGGCAGCCATTTTACGCCGCCTGTGCTGGTATCCACCGTATTCGGGTTTGCCACAATGCCAATCACCACCATTAATGCCAGCAACATTTTGCCGCTAATGGTTTTCACTTCAATGAGTGGTGAAACCAGATAAATCACGATGATGGCGAAGAAAAACCACAGATGGTAGAAAACGGGCTTCTGGAGCAGGTTTTCCAGCGATGCTTCAATGTTGATGTGTGTAAACGTGGCAATAAACAGCAGAGCGATAGCGCTGTAGAACAACAGGCACAGCGCAATACGCAGGAAATGCCGAGGCTGCGCGCTGCGTGGGCCAAAAAACAGGTAGCCTGAAATCATAAAAAAGAGCGGTACGCTGACGCGTGAAGCGGAGTTCAGGACGTTGGCGAGATCCCAACTGAGCGGGCTGATGTCGTGCGGATGGGTAACAAACCAGGTGGTGGTATGAATCATCACCACCATCAGGCAGGCAATGCCACGTAAGTTATCAATCCAGTTTATCTTTGCTTGCATCAGGAGCCTTTTTTTCCGCTATAAATATATTCAGACTCAGCGCCAGTGAGGCTATTTCACTGGATAATTCTGAGTTTTTTGCCTCGTACTTGTGGAGTTGTCGTGAGATTCGCACAATGCGGAGGTATGAAGGGGTACAGCCTAAAATAACCGCCCGGTAATATAAATAATGATCATCAAGACTTTTACTTCCTTATTGGCATTTATGCTGCTGGCCGGTTGCTCGACGTCTGAACCGCCCGCCACGCACAAAAAACAGAGTGCCAGAGTGACGCCTTCGCTTTCACTCAGCATGGAGCAGTTGTGCAAGGATAACGCCGCACAGCGTTATAACACGGCGGCGAAGAAAATCGATGTCACCGGTTTTGAGCGCTTCCAGGGCAGCTATGAGCTTCGTGGCTATACTGTGCGAAATGAGCGTTTTGTCTGTTCTTTTGACCCAGATGGCGGCTTTTTGCATCTCTCCATGCGCTAACACAGGCCCGAATTCGTTAAAATCCGGCCTGTTTTCCCCAATTTTCCCTAAACAATTCCGTTTCGTACTGTATATCTCGCAGCCAGCGGGTATACTGACTCCTTCCTTTAAATCCACACGTATCCAGCACGAAATCATATGCAAAAGTTTGATACCAGGACCTTCCAGGGCCTGATCCTGACCTTACAGGATTACTGGGCTCGTCAGGGCTGCACCATTGTTCAACCACTGGACATGGAAGTTGGCGCGGGCACTTCTCACCCAATGACTAGCCTGCGTGCGTTGGGGCCGGAGCCAATGGCAACTGCCTACGTGCAGCCGTCCCGCCGTCCAACCGATGGCCGCTATGGCGAAAACCCGAACCGTTTACAGCACTACTACCAGTTCCAGGTAGTGATTAAACCGTCTCCGGATAACATCCAGGAGCTGTACCTCGGGTCTTTGAGAGAGCTGGGTATGGATCCGACCATTCACGACATTCGTTTCGTGGAAGACAACTGGGAGAACCCAACGCTGGGCGCCTGGGGTCTGGGTTGGGAAGTGTGGCTGAACGGTATGGAAGTCACCCAGTTCACCTACTTCCAGCAGGTTGGCGGTCTGGAATGTAAACCTGTTACTGGTGAAATCACCTACGGTCTGGAACGTCTGGCCATGTACATTCAGGGCGTAGACAGCGTTTATGACCTGGTCTGGAGCGACGGCCCGCTGGGCAAAACGACCTACGGCGACGTGTTCCATCAGAACGAAGTGGAGCAATCCACCTATAACTTCGAATACGCAGACGTTGACTTCCTGTTCTCCTGCTTTGATCAGTATGAGAAAGAAGCGCAGCAGTTGCTGGCGCTGGAAAACCCGCTGCCGCTGCCTGCTTACGAGCGTATTCTTAAGGCTGCCCATAGCTTTAACCTGCTGGATGCGCGTAAAGCCATCTCCGTCACCGAGCGTCAGCGCTACATCCTGCGCATTCGCACCCTGACCAAAGCAGTGGCAGAAGCTTATTACGCTTCCCGTGAAGCCCTCGGCTTCCCGATGTGCAACAAGAATAAATAAGAGGCGGCCATGTCTGAGAATACTTTTCTGGTGGAAATCGGCACTGAAGAGCTGCCACCAAAAGCGCTGCGTAACCTGGCGGAATCTTTTGCTGCGAACGTAACGGCAGAACTGGATAACGCGGGCCTCGCGCACGGTAAAGTTGAATGGTTTGCTGCCCCACGCCGTCTGGCGCTGAAAGTGGCAAATCTGGCGGCTGCGCAAGCAGATCGCGAAGTTGAAAAACGCGGCCCGGCGGTTTCTGCGGCGTTTGACGCCGAAGGCAAGCCGAGCAAAGCGGCTGAAGGTTGGGCGCGTGGCTGCGGTATCACCGTCGATCAGGCTGAACGTCTGACTACCGACAAAGGCGAATGGCTGCTGTATCGCGCACACGTGAAGGGCGAAAGCACTGAAGCGTTGCTGCCAAACATGATTGCCAACTCGTTGGCGAAACTGCCAATCCCGAAACTGATGCGCAGGGGGGCTTCTGAAGTGCACTTCGTGCGTCCGGTTCACACCGTGACTCTGCTGCTGGGCGATAAAGTTATCCCGGCTACGATTCTGGGCATTAAGTCCGATCGCGTAATTCGCGGCCATCGCTTTATGGGCGAGCCGGAATTCACCATCGACAACGCCGATCAGTATCCTGAAATCCTGCGCCAGCGTGGCAAAGTGATTGCAGACTACGAAGAGCGTAAAGCCAAAATCAAAGCAGACGCAGAAGAAGCGGCGCGTAAGATTGGCGGCAACGCTGACCTGAGCGAAAGCCTGCTGGAAGAAGTCACCTCTCTGGTGGAATGGCCAGTCGTTCTGACGGCGAAATTCGAAGAGAAATTCCTCGCGGTTCCAGCAGAAGCGCTGGTGTACACCATGAAGGGCGACCAGAAGTATTTCCCAGTTTACGATAACGCGGGCAAGCTGCTGCCGAACTTTATCTTCGTGGCAAACATCGAATCTAAAGATCCGATCCAGATTATCTCCGGTAACGAGAAAGTGGTGCGTCCACGTCTGGCGGATGCGGAGTTCTTCTTCAATACTGACCGCAAAAAACGTCTGGAAGATAACCTGCCGCGTCTGCAAACCGTGCTGTTCCAACAGCAACTGGGTACGCTGCGCGACAAGACCGACCGTATTCAGGCGCTGGCTGGCTGGATTGCAGAGCAAATTGGCGCTGACGTTAATCACGCAACCCGTGCAGGCCTGCTGTCCAAGTGTGACCTGATGACCAACATGGTCTTCGAGTTCACCGACACCCAGGGCGTAATGGGGATGCACTACGCGCGCCACGATGGCGAAGCGGAAGATGTCGCCGTTGCACTGAACGAACAGTATCAGCCGCGCTTTGCCGGTGATGATCTGCCGTCCAACCCAGTGGCTTGCGCGCTGGCGATTGCTGACAAGATGGACACCCTAGCGGGTATCTTCGGTATCGGTCAGCATCCGAAAGGCGACAAAGACCCGTTTGCGTTGCGTCGTGCTGCACTGGGCGTGCTGCGTATTATCGTTGAGAAGAACCTGCCGCTCGATCTGCAAACGCTGACCGAAGAAGCGGCGCGTCTGTACGGCGACAAACTGACTAACGCGAAAGTGGTTGATGACGTTATCGACTTCATGCTGGGGCGTTTCCGCGCCTGGTATCAGGATGAAGGCTATACCGTTGACACCATTCAGGCGGTGTTGGCGCGTCGTCCAACGCGTCCGGCAGACTTCGATGCGCGCATGAAAGCGGTGTCCCACTTCCGTTCACTGGAAGAAGCCTCCGCGCTGGCTGCGGCTAACAAGCGCGTATCCAACATTCTGGCGAAATCAGACGAGACGCTGAACGACATCGTTCACGCTTCGGTACTGAAAGAAGCGGCGGAAATCAAACTGGCGGGCAACTTGGTTGTTCTGCGCGACAAACTGCAACCGTACTTCGCGGAAGGTCGCTACCAGGATGCGCTGATTGAACTGGCGTCCCTGCGTGAGCCGGTGGATGAGTTCTTCGAGAACGTGATGGTGAACGCGGAAGACAAAGATGTGCGCATCAACCGTCTGACGCTGCTGTCTAAGCTGCGCGAGCTGTTCCTGCAAGTGGCGGATATTTCCCTGCTGCAATAAGCGGTTTCGTTATTAAATGAAAACCTGCCCTCGGGCAGGTTTTTTTATATCTTATCGGAGGCGAGAGCTATCCATTTTCAGTCGGCAGGGCTGGTATTTCACTGATCTATAGATAAAAAAAATCCCCGCCCGAGGGCAGGGATTTACAATTCTTAGCGGCTTGAACTTACAGAGAAGTTACGTTGCCAGCTGCTGGGCCTTTAGCGCCGTTTTCGATGGTGAAGGAAACTTTCTGACCTTCATCCAGAGATTTGTAGCCATCGTTCTGGATAGCAGAGAAGTGTACGAACACGTCTTTAGAACCATCGTCAGGAGTGATGAAGCCGAAACCTTTATCAGCGTTGAACCATTTTACGATACCAGTCATTTTACCGGACATAGAAATTACCTTTAAAAATTAATTGAGCCTTTCGGCGATATGGCATGCTTTACAGAATTTAAAGCGTAAAGGAAATGTCGCTACGAGGGGTACCAATGGATAACCTTGAAGGGAACTGCTTTACTCAACTGCTTTGTGGTCTGTATGTCAAACCGTGGATGTATTAACGCATACTTCTTACCTCGAAAGCAAACTTTATCTGTGCATTTCTTATAGCGATGAGAGTGATTACACTAGTTAACTGATTGATGATAAAAGAATATTGCGTCTGTTAGCGTAATGTAAAAAAATGTTATATTGCCCCGACAGCATGGCTGTCGGGGCAGATTTTAGACTTTTTGCGCAGACTCTGGCAGCGGCGAACGAACATTGTCTGCTGCTTTCGGCTGGCGTTTGCTCGCTGCGTACTTCACCATCAGTGCGATTGCGGACAACATCGCTGGAATAGCCAGCAGCGCGAAAATGGTCTTAAACGACAGCTCGGCCTGCATCAAAAATGCCCCGCTGAACGCCCCAAGAATACCGCCAAAACGGCCTAAACCGAGCATCCAGGCAACGCCAGTCGCGCGCCCCTGGGTCGGATAAAAACCGGCAGCCAGTGCAGGCATCGACGATTGCGCGCCGTTCATAATCGTCCCGGCAATGAAGACCATCACCCCCATCAGTACCAGACTATGGGTGGAAAAACCGACCAGGCAGACGAAAACGCCGGTCAGCAGGTAGCCGACGGCAACCACTTTGTTCGGATTCATTTTGTCCATCAGCGCACCCAGCACCAGCACGCCAATCCCGCCGCCCAGTGGGAATAAGGCGGTAATGACCGAGGCCTGGCTCAGCGTTGCGCCGGTTTCGCGAATCAACAGCGGCAACCAACTGGTCAGCAGGTAGAAAATCAGCAGCCCCATAAAGTAAGTCAGGCACAGCATGATTGTCCCTACCAGATAACGCGGCGAGAAAATCACGCCCAGCGCGGATTGCTCTTTAACCTGGCCTGCTTCCTGCAACACGAACTGGGTGTTTTCCGGTAATGGCGCAATGCGGCGCAAAATACGGGCAATTTGCTGCGGTGATTTGTTCTTCACTGCCAGATAACGCGCGGATTCTGGCAGCAGGAATATCAGCATGACCGCCAGCGCCAGCGGCATTACGCCGCCGAGGATCAGCACACTTTGCCAGCCATAATGGGGAATTAACCAGGCCGAGATAAACCCACCGAGCGATGAGCCAATCGGGAAGCCGACAAACATCAGGTTAACCAGCAGCGCGCGGCGGCGTTCTGGGGCGTACTCGCTCATCAACGTTGCGGCGTTTGGCATGGCAGCGCCGAGGCCCAGGCCGGTTAAAAAGCGCAGCACGGTTAATTGCGTAAGCGAGGTGGCGAAGGCGGTAATCAGGCTAAAGCCGCCGAACACCAAAATTGACAGAACCAGCACTTTCTTGCGGCCAATGCGGTCAGCCATTGGGCCTGCGGTCAGTGCACCGACGGCAAGGCCAACCAGCGCAGCGCTCATCACGGGACCGAGGTCAGATTTTTGTACTCCCCACTCTTGAACCAGGTCTGAGGCGATAAAACCGATAATTGCGGTGTCGAATCCGTCCATTGCGACGGTCACAAAACACAGCACCAGAATCATCCACTGGTACTTTGAGAAGGGATGGCGGTTGATAAAAGCCTGAATATCCGTTGTTGTCTGTGTTGTCATGCGGTAATTCCTGCTAGCGGTGCGAAAAAGCCGGATTGATATCTCTTGTCTTCTTCGCGGGTATCGAGGTGTTTGGGCGATTATCGAACGTATTGTCGTTAATCGTTCGTTAAATCAAATCATTTACCCGCCGTTCCTACAATGTGCTGTGGCGCAGAAGTGTGCGATTATCGTTCCCATCGCGGCGATGGTGCTCGGTGTTTGTCATAAAATAGAGTGCTATCAGTCGGTTATTGGCTTTTTTTGCGCAGGTGTTCATTGCGATAAATGTGATGCATTCAACAAATCATTAACATTGCGGCGTAAGCAACGGGGAACGTATGAAAAAGGTATCTTGCGGCGCGGCTCTGGACTATCCTTGTCAGCGTTAGGCACGCGTGTGCCGGTTTGCGCATTTTTTGGCTGAAGGAGTAATAAAATGGCGACAGGAAAGTCCTGCTCTCGCTGGTTTGCGCCGATTGCGGCGTTATTGATGGTTGTTAGCCTGAGTGGGTGTTTTGATAAGGAAGGCGATCAGCGTAAAGCATTCGTCGATTTCCTACAGAATACGGTGATGCGTGGCGGTGAACGCCTGCCGACGCTGACCGCTGACCAGAAAAAACAGTTCGGGCCGTTTGTTTCCGATTATGCCGTCATTTATGGCTATTCGCAGCAGGTGAGCCAGGCTATGGACGCGGGTTTACGCCCGGTTGTCGATAGCGTTAACGCGATTCGCGTACCGCAGGATTATATGACTCAGCGCGAACCGCTGCGTCAGGCAAATGGTTCACTGGGTGTTCTGAGCCAGCAGTTGCAGAATGCGAAAATGCAGGCCGATGCCGCACATGCCGCACTGAAACAGGCTGATGACCTGAAACCGGTGTTTGACCAGGTGTACAGCAAAGTGGTCACCGCGCCAGCCGAAGCGCTGCAACCGCTGATCCCAGCCGCCCAGATTTTCACCCAGCAGCTTGTACAGGTGGGGGATTTCGTGGCGCAGCAGGGTACGCAGGTAAGCTTTGTCGCCAACGGTATTCAGTTCCCAACGTCACAGCAGGCAAGTCAGTACAACACGCTGATTGGCCCGCTGGCAGCGCAGCATCAGGCGTTTAGTCAGGCCTGGACTGCGGCGGTTAACGCCACCAACTAAGTGTTATTGCTGCCCGGTATTTCGCCGGGCAGCGCGCTCTTACCCCGCAACTTGCGGGTTCACACAGTTCTTCTCGACCTTCCCTTGTAGTGCATCAATCAGGTTATCGACCGCACAGGCCGCCATGTTGTAGCGCGTCTCGTGGGTGGCTGAGCCAATATGCGGCAGTGCCACCACGTTTGGCAGCGTCAGCAGCGGTGAATCCACCGGTAGCGGCTCTTGCTCAAAGACATCCAGACCCGCAGCATGAATCTCGCCGTTTTGCAGCGCGGCAACCAGCGCACTCTCATCGACAACCGGGCCACGCCCCGCATTGATAAAGATGGCTGACGACTTCATCTGGGCAAACTGCTCTGCGCCAAACAGATGATGGGTTTCTGCGGTTAACGGCAGGATCAGGCAGACAAAATCAGCCTCGGCTAATAGCGTAGTTAAGTCGCAGTAACGGGCGTTAAAGCGCTCCTCCGCCTGTGGATGAACGCGGCGAGCGTTATACAAAATCGGCATGTTGAAGCCAAAATGCGCGCGCTGGGCGAGCGCCATACCGATACGCCCCATCCCCACGATACCCAGCGTTTTGTGGTGCACGTCCGTGCCAAACCAGTCCGGGCCGATGCCCTGAGTCCATTCACCGGCTTTCACGCGATTGGCCACTTCTACCACGCGGCGGGCGGTGCTCAGCACCAGCGCCATTAAGGTATCAGCGACGGTTTCTGTCAGCACCGTTGGCGTGTGCATCAGCAGCACCCGACGTTCGTTAAGCGCAGCAACGTCGAAATTATCGTAGCCCACAGAAATTGTCGACGTGGCGCGTAGTTTCGGCATTTTCTCCAGCAGGGCGTTGCCAACAGCTTCGCTGGAGCCTAATAACCCTTCTGCCTGAGCGAACGCGTCGGAGTGCTGACGAACGGTGTCCGGATGCAGGTCAGCAACCTGGGTCACGGCAAAATGTTCGTTGAGGCGTTGCACTAAATCATCAGGCAGGGGTTTGTAGAGAATAACGGACGGCTTCATGGATATCTCCAGAATGGCAGGATGAAGGGAGGATCGTTAGCAGGCTTAACAATCCCACAGTGAGGGATAAAGTGCCAGCCCACAAAATAGGGGAGGTGGGGAACCGGGCAGCATGAACGCCGCCCGGTAGCGGGATTACAGCGGGCTTAAGGTAATTTCAACGCGACGGTTTTGCGCTTTACCGGCTTCAGTGCTGTTGCTGGCGATAGGATTCGCTGGGCCCATACCGGTGGTACGGATACGTGAGGCCGCAACGCCTTGGGTAATCAGCGAGCTGGCAACGGAATCGGCGCGCTGCTGCGACAGTTTCATGTTCAACTGTTGGCTACCGGTGCTATCGGTATAGCCCACCACGTTCACTGCGGTTTTCTCGTACTCTTTCAGCACCATCGCCACGCCGACCAGCGTGTTGGCCCCCGCTGGTTTCAGGTTGGCAGATGAGCTATCGAAAGTGACATTATTGGGCATGTTCAACACGATGTTATCGCCATTACGCGTCACGCTCACGCCAGTGCCTTGCAGTTTCTGCCGTAGCTTGGCTTCCTGGGCATCCATGTAATAACCGACGCCGCCACCGACGGCAGCACCGGCTGCGGCACCAATTAACGCACCTTTGCCACGGTCGTGTTTTGATGATGCTAGCGCACCGATACCCGCACCGACGAGCGTGCCGAGGCCTGCGCCAATGCCGGTTTTGCTTGCTTCGCTTTCACCGGTATACGGGTTGGTCGTACAGCCGGAAACTGCCAGCGCGCCGCTTACCAGGGCAGCAATCATAATCATGCGTTTTTTCATCTTATGTCCTTAATCCTTTTTATTCTTTACCACGGCAGGTGTGGCGGTTGATTATGACGCTCAAATATGGCGAAAATTCCCCGAAGATTCTGTCATTTTGTAAAAAACATTGAGCGATGGAGAAAACATCGCCACATCACCTGCATCAGCTTATCCAGGAGCACGCTTTGGCAAATTCAGCGACCACGAAAACTGTCCTCACCGCCGCCCATTGGGGGCCGATGTGGGTTGAAACCGACGGCGAACGCGTACTTTCTTCGCGTGGCGCGTTACAAACGTCGTTTACTAATTCGCTGCAAAGCGTGGTGCGCGATCAAGTGCACAGCAAAACGCGCATTCGTTATCCGATGGTGCGTAAGGGCTTTTTGGCCTCGCCAGATAATCCGCAAGGTATTCGTGGGCAGGATGAGTTTGTGCGGGTGAGCTGGGACGATGCGCTTGCGTTAATCGACCAGCAGCATCGACGCATTCGTGAAAGCTATGGGCCAGCGTCTATTTTTGCTGGCTCATACGGCTGGCGCTCCAATGGCGTGCTGCATAAAGCGGCGACACTGCTTCAGCGCTATATGAGCCTGACGGGCGGCTACACCGGGCATCTGGGGGATTATTCTACCGGCGCGGCGCAGGCGATTATGCCGCACGTGGTGGGCGGCAATGAAGTTTATCAGCAGCAAACGAGCTGGCCGATGGTGCTGGAGCATACGGATGTTGTGGTGCTGTGGAGCGCGAATCCGCTGAACACGCTGAAAATTTCCTGGAACGCATCCGATGAACAAGGGCTGCCCTATTTTGAACAACTGCGCCAAAGCGGTAAGCGGTTGATCTGTATCGATCCTATGCGCTCTGAAACCGTCGATTTCTTCGGTGATGCGATCGAGTGGATTGCGCCGCATATGGGCACGGATGTGGCGATGATGCTGGGTATTGCGCATACCTTGCTGGTCAATAACTGGCACGATGCCGACTTTTTGGCGCGTTATACCACCGGTTTCCCGATATTCGCCGATTATCTGCAAGGCAAAACCGACGGCGAAGCCAAAACCGCCGAATGGGCGTCGGCTATCTGTGGCGTGAATGCGGCAAAAATCCGCGAGCTGGCAGCCGTTTTCCAGCAAAACACCACCATGCTGATGTCCGGTTGGGGAATGCAGCTCCAGCAGTTTGGTGAGCAAAAGCACTGGATGTTGGTGATGTTGGCGGCCATGCTGGGGCAAATCGGCACGCCGGGTGGCGGCTTTGGGCTTTCTTACCATTTTGCCAACGGCGGCAACCCCACTCGCCGTTCGGCGGTACTGGCTTCCATGCAAGGTACGGTAACGGGGGGCGTGGATGCCGTCGATAAAATTCCCGTAGCGCGCATTGTCGAAGCGCTGGAAAACCCCGGTGCGCCTTACCAACATAACGGTATGGATCGCCACTTCCCGGACATTCGCCTGGTGTGGTGGGCGGGGGGCGCTAACTTTACCCATCATCAGGATACCAACCGGCTGATTCGAGCATGGC
>JBOFJM010000650.1:0-2016 GCA_051656825.1 Kluyvera sp. | reverse complement strand
ATTAGTTGCACTAACAATGAGACATTGATCACCAATTAAGACGCACGTGCCTCGTACACTACGATCCCATTACCTAGTTACGAGGCAACGTCATGCATTCACGTTTTCAATCCGCTTTTTCGCAACTGGCGGCAGACTTGCAGACAGCTATCGCCCCTATGTTAGCCTCTGCACATTTCCCTGCCCTGCTGAGCGCCGAGCAGGTTTCATCGCTGCAAACGGCGACGGGGCTGGACGAAGACGCGCTCGCCTTTGCACTCCTGCCGCTTGCCGCCGCCTGTGCTCGTGCCGATCTGTCACACTTTAACGTTGGCGCTATCGCCCGTGGCGTGAGTGGCACCTGGTATTTTGGCGGCAATATGGAGTTTCTCGGTGCGACCATGCAGCAAACCGTCCACGCCGAGCAAAGCGCCATCAGCCATGCATGGCTACGCGGCGAAACCGCACTGCAAGCAATTACCGTTAACTACACGCCGTGTGGGCACTGCCGTCAGTTTATGAATGAACTGAACAGCGGGCTGGCGCTGCGTATCAACCTGCCGGGCCGCCAGCCGCATACGCTGGAAGACTATCTGCCGGATGCCTTTGGGCCAAAAGATCTGAACATTAAAACCCTGCTGATGGATAAGCAGGATCATGGCTATCCGCTTGAGGGTGATGCCCTAGCGCAAGCGGCAATTAAAGCGGCAAACGCCAGCCACTCACCGTACAGCAAGTCGCCTTCCGGCGTGGCGTTGGAGTTGCGTGACGGGACGATTTTCAGCGGCAGCTATGCAGAAAATGCCGCCTTCAACCCTACGCTGCCACCGTTGCAAGGGGCGCTGAATCTGTTGAGCCTTAACGGTTATGACTACCCGGATATCCAGCGTGCTATTTTGGCCGAACGCGCCGATGCGCCGCTGATTCAGTGGGATGCTACCGCAGCAACGCTGAAAGCATTGGGCTGCCATAATATCGATCGCGTATTGTTAGGTTAATCTTATTGTATGCGGGCGAAATAGCCCGCATTGTTGAAATTCCCCGCAATTAGACGCGGCTTTCTTGCTCTTACCCCGTGGGTACAGTAGCCTGATGTCTCCGTCGTCCATTATTGAGCCAACTTCATGTTAAAGCGTGTGTTATACAGCCTGTTAGTCCTCTGCGGCCTGCTGCTGTTGACCGTGCTGGGCCTTGACCGGTGGATGAGCTGGAAAACCGCGCCCTATATTTACGACGAGCTGCAAGACCTCCCCTACCGCCAGGTTGGTGTCGTACTGGGCACGGCCAAATATTATCGCACCGGTGTTATCAATCAGTATTACCGTTATCGTATGCAAGGCGCGCTAAACGCCTACAACAGCGGCAAGGTCAATTACCTGTTGCTGAGCGGCGATAACGCTATGCAAAGTTATAACGAACCGATGACAATGCGGCGGGATCTCATCAAAGCCGGTGTCGATCCGGCGGATATCGTGCTGGATTACGCGGGCTTCCGTACGCTGGATTCCATTGTGCGCACGCGCAAAGTCTTTGATACCAACGATTTCATTATTATTACCCAACGCTTCCACTGCGAGCGCGCGCTGTTTATCGCGCTGCATATGGGGATTCAGGCACAGTGTTATGCGGTTCCGTCACCCAAAGATATGTGGAGCGTTCGTCTGCGGGAATTTGGCGCACGCTTTGGCGCGCTCGCCGATTTGTATCTCTTTAAACGTGAGCCACGTTTCTTAGGCCCGTTGATTCCCATTCCTGCCCAGCGAGAAGTCCCGGAAGATGCACAGGGATATCCTGCCGTAACGCCAGAACAGTTGCTGGAATTGCAGAAGAAAAAAGGTCGTTGAGAGCTTGTGCATTGCCTGATGGCACACGTTCGTAGGCCGGATAAGGCGTTTACGCCGCCATCCGGCAACCAGCACCGTTCTGCCTGATGGCGCTGCGCTTATCAGGCCTACGATGATGTGTAAGTTATTTCTTACGCGCGTATTTCAGTGAATCCAGCGCAACGGCAAAGATGATAATTCCCCCTTTGATAAT
>JBOFJM010000649.1:0-11013 GCA_051656825.1 Kluyvera sp. | reverse complement strand
AGTATGACAACCTGCACCTCGCGGGCGGCCTGGACGCATCTGTTGCGCCGCCTGCACTTTTTTATTGGCCTGTTTGTCGGGCCATTTATTTTTGTTGCCGCACTCACCGGCACGCTCTATGTGGCGACGCCACAGTTGGAAAACCTGCTCTATCGTCAGGCATTACAAGGCTCGGTTAGCGGTCATTGGCATACGTTAGCCGAGCAAGTTGCGGTGGCTGAACGTGCGCTGGATAAGCCGTTGCGCCTGAGTGCGGTGCGCCCGGCGTTGGAGCAGGGGGAGACTGCGCGTGTGATGTTTGCTGACCCTGCGTTAAATGGCTCTGAAAATCGCGCCCTGTTTATTGACCCTGTTACGCTTGCGGTAAAAGGCGATATCACAGTTTACGGCACGAGTGGGATCTTGCCTCTGCGCCAATGGATTGACTATGCCCACCGTTCGCTGTTGCTGGGTGAAGTAGGGCGATTGTACAGCGAGTTAGCGGCGTCGTGGATGTGGGTTGCGGCACTGGGAGGGATTGCGCTGTGGGCCTTTACGCGGCCTAAGCGGCGAATCAACAACCGTCTGCAAAAGACCCGACGAGTGCACGTTACCCTCGGATGGTGCTTATTGGTGGGAATGTTGTTGTTTTCAGCCACCGGATTAACCTGGTCCCAGTGGGCGGGTGGCAATGTGGATAAGATGCGTGCGGCGTTCGGTTGGCTAACGCCACAACTGAATACACAACGGCACGGCGGCGAGATGACGTCGATGGATTCTCATGCGGAGCATCATGCTGGAATAGCGGGGAGCGAAGCGCCGATCGCATGGGATCGCATTGATACGGTTCTCAACGTAGCGCAGGGCGGCGGAATTATGGCGACCCATCTGGAAATCCGCCCGCCGCGCAGCGCTGAGAGTAGCTGGACAGTAACAGAAATAGACCGGCGCTGGCCGACGCAGGTTGATGCCGTCGCGATTGATCCTCACTCGCTGGCAATAATCGATGCCACCCATTTTGCTGATTTCCCCCTGATGGCAAAATTAACGCGTTGGGGCGTGGATTTTCATATGGGGATTTTGTTTGGCCTGCCGAACCAATTGTTACTTATCGCCTTTGGCCTCGCACTATGCGTGGCGATTGTGATGGGCTACCGGCTATGGTGGATTAAGCGCCCCGCGCAACCTGCGATCAACCCATTGCAGACGTTGACGCAAAGTTGGCTGGCGCTCTCGTTACCCGCTCGAGCTATCACGCTGGTGTTGGCGGTTGCCTGCGGGCTAGCGCTACCGGTGATGGGGGCCAGCCTGTTGCTGTTTGTACTCGGGGATTGGCTACGCTGGCGTAGCGGTATTGAACGTGCCGCTCAGCAGGTTACCCGCTAAATCGCTTTATGGCGTGCTGATGACTACCGCAACCCGACGGTTTTCAGCACGCCCTTGTGAGGTGCTATTGCTGGCGATAGGGTATTTTTTGCCTAACCCCTTCGTGGTGAGATTGCTACGCGGGATACTGGCACCTTTTGCCCAGGCATCGGCAACGACATTGGCGCGTTTTAGTGAGAGGGCTTCGTTGTAGCTGTCTTCCCCAAAGTTATCGGTGTGGCCATCCATCCGTGCGTGGTTTAATCCGGTGGCCGCGAGGCGTGATGCCATCTCCTGAATCTGGGTTTCGCTGTCTGGACGCAGTCTGGCGTCGTTTTTATCAAACAGGATCTTATCCGACAGGCCTAAAGACCAATCACCATTCAATTCGTTAAAGCCATAGGACTTCATTGCCGTAATTTGTTCAGGCGTGAATTTACCTTTGGGGGTCTGGCAGCCTGTCAGTACCAGTGATGCGAGTAATAACGGCGCAAGGTATCGCTTTAACATATCGTATTCCTTTCTAACTGATTGTTTTAGAACGTTGCTTTTTCATCAGGTACATATTGCGGTCAGCTTGCTCCAGCAAGGCCTCCAGAGAAGCGCTTTCCCACGACAGAGCGAAGCCAATGCTGAGTGACATCGGTGTGGTATGCCCGTTATGCAACTCAAACGGGTGGATAAACTGCTGTGATAGCGCAGCACAAATGTGTTGAACTTCAAGTTCAGAATGGACGTCGTGCACCACCATGGCAAATTCGTCGCCACCAAGACGATATGACTGATAGCGCTTAGCGCCGAAGGCGATCATCCGGCTGGCGACTTCTATTAGCACGCAGTCACCAGCGGCATGTCCCCAGGTATCGTTGATCGCTTTAAAATTATCGCCATCCAGGAAAAGGAGAGCCGAGTTAGCTTTGGTGGTGGCGTCATTCATCAACGCTGAGATGCTATTGCGAAACGCGGCACGGTTCGCCAGGCCGGTGAGTGGGTCGTGCATCGCGGTGCGCATCAGTTGGGCATTTTTTGCCTGTAGCTTTAACTGCCACTCTTCCATTTCATCAAGCAAACTATTGAAGTCCTCACCAAAATGGTGAAATTCCTCGATGCGGCCTTCTTTGACCCGCCGCGAGAAGTTGCGGTTGGTGCGAACGTCATGGACGACATCAGTGATATTTTGCATCGCGGTGACCATGCCGTGGTGCAGGGAGCGCGTAATGGCGAGTGCGACGACCGAGGCAAACAGAATGCAGCCAGTGAGAACCGCAAATGACATCCAGATAAAGTGGCCGATCAGGTTGTCGCGCGCGGTCAGGCGGATTTCACCGATGACATTGCCGTTATGAATAATGGGCTGTGAAATGGGCACCGGGAACAGCCAGCGGCTGACCAGCGCACCCAGCGTATCGGTATTGTCCTCAGGGTTCCATGACCAGTACGCAAAGCGTTTTCTCTGGGTGTCGAGCACTTCCGCCACAGAAAATTGCCCCTGCTTTCCCAGTGTGGCAAGCGTGTCGTTAGCCGCCAGTGAGTCGTTGAAAACCAAAGAGGCTTTAAGGCTGTGGCTCATGGTTGCGCCGGTTAATTCGAGATTTTTTTGCGCATATTGCTTTAATGTCACTACGGAAGCGAAACACAACAGTAACCATATTAATGTCATTGTTATTATTACGCTTATCATGCTGTTACGCCTCAACGTCCTTTTAAACGTAGGACGAGGAGTGGAAAAGGAATCCTTATTCATGCTTTTGAGTCCGTGCAAGCATTAATACATCTGGATTGACTCTTACGCCGCTGCGAGACAGTGCATCCAGATTGACGGAAAACCTAACTTTGCTGTCATTTATGATGAGGCAAAATGCGCTGCCAATAACACATTCTGCATTTTGCTCAGAAATTAATAGCAACGCTCTGCCTTGATATTTATTAATTAATTCAAGTTGTTTAGCCGGTGATTCTGCTCCGAAATAAATACCATCACATGTTGCTGACAGGGTTTCCTGATCGGTATGGACAATCTCAGGAATATAAGGCAGCGAACTATTTTGTTCATCTACAGCGCTGAGTGCTGATGTGTATCGGGAGGAGGCATAAACACAGAGTTTAGGCGGTTTAGTCAGTGAAGGCCATTGGGTATAGCTCACAATACCTGAAACAATCGAACGAACCGATTTATCGGTTTCTGTAAGAGGGGCGGCCATCGACTGGCCCACAACAAGGGACAGCATGAGCACCAGAGTGAGTCGAAGCAACGGGATCAAGAATGAGTTTCTCTCGCGAATCTGCCATGTCGCTCTGGAAATCATTGTTCTTAAGAGTTGTTGGCAGAAGATCATTGTTTATCAAAGCCATCATTATGTCAGAGATGCAACTTCGTTTGCTTAGGTTAAATCTGACAGTTGTATTAATTTTGAAGGTTAAAGATAAAATAAATTAAGCCTGATGGCATTCATGTTCTCATCCATCCCTTGTTGCTATAGCGTGTGTTATTTTGCCTGCTAATAATATCGCGGGCGTGAATAACGCATTGTTTATCCGCTATTTTTCCGACCTTTATTACCACCACAACGATATTCGCGATGGCTAATAGTTGGATGGTTAAATTTATCGGCCAATGGCAGATTATCTTTAACCGAAATCTCGTGAACGGTGGTTTTTTCCACATTAAACCTGCCAGCGACGTCTGTGTTCTGAGTACCTGAACGGACGTGAGGTTAGTGTGTGTAACTTTATGTTTACGATTAGATTGGCTTTATTTTGCAATAAAATGGCCGATGTAAAGTAATGTGTGCGTATTTTGGATTGAAATCTTTACTCGCTATGGTATTGTGAGTCCACCTCTTAGAGGAAACAACTATCGCAAACGAGCCATAACAGGTAATGCCATCATGCAAAAAGACGCGCTGAATAACGTAAATATCGCCGATGAACAGATTTTGATCACGCCCGATCAACTGAAAGCTGAATTGCCGCTGACCGCAGGACAAGAAGCGCAAATCGCCCAATCACGTAAAACCATTTCTGACATTATCGCCGGTCGCGATCCCCGTCTGTTGGTGGTGTGTGGGCCTTGCTCTATCCATGATCCTGAAGCTGCCATCGAATACGCGCGTCGATTTAAAACCCTTGCGGAAGAGGTCAGCGATAGCCTCTACCTGGTCATGCGTGTCTACTTTGAGAAACCTCGTACCACCGTTGGCTGGAAAGGGTTAATCAACGATCCGCATATGGATGGCTCGTTTGATGTGGAAGGCGGTCTGAAAATTGCGCGTCGTCTGCTGGTTGAGTTGGTGAGCATGGGGCTGCCGTTGGCAACCGAAGCGCTTGACCCGAACAGCCCGCAGTACCTTGGCGACCTGTTTAGCTGGTCGGCGATTGGCGCTCGTACGACGGAATCTCAAACTCACCGCGAAATGGCCTCTGGCCTGTCGATGCCGGTGGGCTTTAAAAACGGAACCGATGGTTCTCTGGCGACAGCGATTAACGCGATGCGTGCCGCTGCGATGCCGCACCGTTTTGTGGGCATCAACCAGGCGGGCCAGGTTTGCCTGCTGCGTACTCAGGGCAACCCGGATGGTCACGTGATTCTGCGCGGCGGTAAAAAGCCAAACTACGGTCCAGAAGATGTGGCGCAGTGTGAAAAAGAGATGGAACAGGCAGGACTGCGCGCATCGCTGATGGTAGATTGCAGTCATGGTAATTCCAATAAAGACTACCGCCGTCAGCCTGCGGTAGCGGAATCCGTTGTCGCACAGATCAAAGACGGTAATCGTTCGATTATCGGCCTGATGATTGAAAGTAACATTCACGAAGGTAATCAGTCTTCCGAGCAGCCGCGCTGCGATATGCAATACGGCGTATCGGTTACCGATGCCTGTATCAGTTGGGAAACGACTGATGCGCTGTTGCGTGAGCTCGACAAGGATTTACGCGGCCATCTGGCGGCACGTTTGGCGTAAGAGGATTGTATGGTTGCTGAACTGACCGCACTGCGCGATCAAATTGATGAAGTGGATAAGGCGCTGCTGGAGCTGCTGGCTAAGCGTTTAGAACTGGTGGCGGAAGTTGGGGAAGTCAAAAGCAAGTATGGCTTGCCGATTTACGTCCCGGAGCGCGAGGCGTCTATGCTGGCCTCGCGTCGGCAGGAGGCTGCCGCACTCGGCGTACCGCCTGATTTGATTGAAGATGTATTGCGCAGAGTGATGCGTGAGTCTTATTCCAGCGAAAACGACAAAGGTTTTAAAACGCTGTGCCCGTCGCTGCGCCCAGTGGTTATCGTGGGCGGTGGCGGCCAGATGGGGCGGTTGTTTGAGAAAATGCTGACCCTTTCTGGCTACCAGGTGCGCACGCTGGAAAAAGAGGATTGGGCGCAAGCGCCTGCTCTGGTGGTGGACGCGGGAATGGTGATTGTCAGCGTGCCGATTCATGTCACGGAACAGGTCATTGCTAAGCTGCCCCCGTTGCCTGCGGATTGTATTCTGGTGGATTTAGCCTCGGTGAAAGCCGGGCCGCTTCAGGCGATGCTGTCGGCTCACGCGGGGCCGGTTGTCGGGCTTCACCCGATGTTTGGTCCAGACAGCGGTAGCCTCGCTAAGCAGGTGGTGGTGTACTGCGACGGTCGTCAGCCGGAAGCGTATCAGTGGTTCCTTGAGCAGATTCAGGTTTGGGGCGCGCGTTTGCACCGCATTAGCGCGGTTGAACATGACCAAAACATGGCGTTCATTCAGGCGCTGCGTCACTTTGCGACCTTTGCTTACGGCCTGCATTTGGCTGAAGAAAATGTGCAACTGGAGCAATTGCTGGCGCTCTCCTCGCCAATCTACCGCTTAGAGCTGGCGATGGTTGGGCGGCTGTTTGCCCAGGATCCGCAACTGTATGCCGACATTATTATGTCATCAGGCAATAATCTGGCGTTGATTAAACGTTACTACCAGCGCTTTGGCGAGGCAATTAACCTGTTAGAACAAGGTAATAAACAGGCGTTTATTGATAGCTTCCGCAAGGTCGAGCACTGGTTTGGCGATTACGCACAACGTTTCCAGAGTGAGAGCCGCGTCCTGTTACGCCAGGCGAATGACAACCGGCAGTAAGACGAAACTGTATATACTTGAAAGCCAGGGGAAATCCTCTGGCTTTTTTTATGGGGTAAAAACGATGGCTAACGCAAACCTGTTGTTTGACTACACCGGACACTTACCGGAATGCCCAACCTGGAGCGAAGGTGAGCAGGCACTGTATTGGGCCGATATTCTGGAGTGTGAAATCCACCGTTATGTGCTTGCGAGCGGTGAACATCAGGTGCTGCAATTTCCAGAGGAAGTCGGATGCTTTGCGCTGCGGGAAAACGGCGGCTTTATTGTTGCGCTGCGTAGCGCCATCTGGTTGGCGGATAGCCGGGGTTTGCTGGTGCATAAAATCTGCGATAACCCCAGCAACCCGCAGTTGGCGCGCTTTAATGATGGCGGTACGGACAGAGACGGGCGTTTTTATGCCGGGACGTTCTGGGGGCCGGGGGATTATAACGGGGCGTTGCTGGTGCGTGTCGATAACCAGCTAATGCCGAAAGTCATTCAATGTGATATCCACGGTGCTAATGGGTTGGCGTTTAGCGCTGACAAACGCTGGATGTACACCTCAGACACGCCTAACGCGGTGATTTACCGTACGCCGCTGGACGCCGATGGCGAACCAGGTACGCGTGAGATTTTCCGTTTATTCAGCGATGGCGAGGGAATACCGGACGGCGCGGCGGTTGATGAAGAAGGATGCTACTGGAGCGCGATGTTTGACGGTTGGCGGGTGGCGCGATTTTCTCCCGAAGGAGAACAGCTTGCTGAATATCGTTTGCCGGTGCGCTGCCCAACGATGGTCTGTTTTGGCGGGGCGGATATGCGCACGCTGTTTATTACGACCACCAGAGAAAATATGTCAGCGGCGGAAATCGCTCAGTATCCGCTGTCGGGTGCCATCTTCATCCTGCCGGTTGCGGTGGCAGGAATGAAGAAGCGACCGTTTATTGAGCGTTAAATAGGGTCAACCGGCACGACGTTCTCGCTTGGATAGCAGCCTAGCACTTTCATCGAGCGGGTAATGCCAGACAACTCTTTCAGCGCTTTTTGCATTGGCAGCGAGTCCAGGTTGGCCTGGATATCGAGATAAAACATCTCTTCCCATGGGTTACCGTGAATCGGGCGTGATTCGAGTTTGGTCATGATCAGATTGTGGTTGCGCAGTACCAGCAGTGCTTCCACCAATGCGCCCGCCTGTTGCCCGGTTGCCATTAGTAGGGTGGTTTTTGCCGGAACCTGATCGGAAACATCAACTGCTTTACGTGCCAGCACCAGGAAGCGGGTAATATTTTGCGTTTGGTTAGCCTGGCAATGTTCCAGCACCTGTAGGCCGTACAACTTGCCGCCGGCTTCGCTGCCCAGCGCGGCAACGGTCGGGGAGTTCGCCTGGGCGACTTTTTCCATCGCTGCTGAGGTGCTTTCGGTGTATTCAATTTTCCACTGCGGATAATGGCTGAGGAACTGGCTACACTGCTGGAACGGCTGCGGGTGGCTGTATACGGTTTCAATGCTTTCCAGGCTGGAGGCGCCGTTAACCAGCAGGCAGTGGTCGATAGGTACGGTCATCTCACCAACAATCGCCAGGCTGGTGTGTTGTAGCAGGTCGTAGACGTCGTTTATCCCACCTGAACTGGTGTTTTCAATCGGCACGACGGCGTAGTCGGCCTGTCCGGTTTCAACCTGGTTAAAGATATCGGCAAACTTTTGGCAGCCGCTTTCGATAAACTGCTCAAAGTGACGCGCAGCATACTGGCGAGCCGACAGATGTGAATAGGAGCCTTTCGGGCCAAGAAATGCAATGCGCGCAGAGTGCGGGTTTATTTTGTTGAGATGCTGCTGCAATAGCGTTTGTTGAGTGAGAACAGAATCCTCAATAATCAACTGAAACAGGCGCGTGATGTAGTGCGCATCCAGTTGATGCGTTTTGCCAAGCGTAATCAGGCGCTCTAGCAGGTCGCGTTCACGGTCAACGTCGCGCACTGGACGGTGAGAGGCCAGCTTGGCTTTTCCCACTTCAATAGCCAGCCCGCGCCGTTCTGCTAACAGGCTGACTAATTTCTCATCCAGCGCGCTGATTTTATCGCGTATCGCCAGTAACGGGTTTTCCGCAGTCATGATGTTTGCCTTTCTTGTTATCAATAAAAAAGGCCCCCCGGAGTGGGAGGCCTTATTGTTCGTCTTCGCATTCTTTATCACACGACGAAACGCCTCCCATTCAGGGGAAGGTAAAAAAGAATGCGAAGAAAAACGGCAGTAATTTCACGGTTGATTAAATCCTTAGCGTTGCAAGGTTTTACAGTACCTGCTCTGTTTTCGGTCTGTCAATAAAAAACGCGCCCGAAGGCGCGTTGGCGATACACATTAAAGTTCAGTTTACTCTTCTTCAACTTCCACGAAGCTTGCGTCTTTCACCGATGTTGTGGCGCGACGGGCTTCCCCTTTGTGTTGCACCTTATTGAGCTGCCGTTCCAGCTTGTTGATCAATTCATTAATGGCAGTGTACATATCTTCATGTTTAGCGCTGGCGACCAGATGCCCATTCGGGGTATTCATCGTGGCGTCCGCTACAAAGCCCTGCGGCTCTTTAGAGAGAATGATATGTGGATTGATTAAGTGAGTTTGCCATTTTTCCAATTTGGTGAGACGGTCTGCGACATGCTGGCGAATTGCCGGAGTAATTTCCATTTGTTTACTGGTAATGTTCATTGTCATAAATTTTACCTCTTGTCTTTCCGTCTTGGTGATTCCAGCATACCTCGCTTTTAGTTAAAATGTGTGACTTTCATCACATTATTTTGTCACTTTTTGTCAGCGCGTTCTTTTTGTGAGTCAGGACAGGAAGAAGTGAGTTTTTACTTGTCGGTTCGGGAAAATGCAGCCATATTTGATAAGATGACTTGCCGCTAAACCGCTTCAGTCGGTGAGAAAAACGAATAAAAAAACGGCAGCCGATGGGCTGCCGTTTTGCTTTGATAGCGTCAGAATCAGGACTGTGTATTTTTGCTGTTAGCGGCAATGATTTTCGCTACTTTATCAGCCTGCGCCGTCATCTGCATTTGGCGATAGGCGTTTTCCATCTTCGGCAGAGCGTCACGCGTTGCCTGAGTATCTGGATAGTTACGCATCATGTTTTCGGTGCGGTTAACAACCGCGACCCATGCACCGCGAGCGGTGTAGTAATCCACGACAGAAAGCTCATACTTCGCCAGACGGTCTTTCAGGAAGATAAGACGTTTGTTGGCATCGGTCACATACTGACTGTTCGGGTAGCCGCGCACCAGCTTCGAGAAGTCATTGAATGCGTCACGCGCGTGCTGTGGGTCACGGTCTGAACGGTCTACGCCGAAGAAACCTTGCAGCGCGCTATCGTCCAGCGCCATGTTAGTCAGCCCACGCATGTACATCACATAGTCGATGTTCGGGTGCGTCGGATTCAGACGAATGAAACGGTCAATAGCGGCCTGAGCCAGTGGCAAATCAGCATTTTTATAGTATGCGTAGATAAGATCCAACTGAACTTGCTGAGAATATGGCCCAAACGGATAGCGGTTATCCAACGCTTCCAGTTGCGTTATTGCCTGTTTCCAGTTACCGTCCTGGAGCTTTTGCTGAGCAGTTGCGTAGATTTCATTAGGCGGATTATCAGGAACCTCTTCCTTTGAACCAGAGCACCCCGCCAAAGCCAGGCTCAACGTGGCCGCTGCCACCAGATATTTCATGCGCGTCATGACGTTTTGACTTTCCTCAAAATGTTTGTACGGGATATTCACAGTTCCTGTTCCCGATTAAGACCAGCTACAATAGCACACTATATTAAACGGCGAAGCCGTAAAAACCCAACGTTAACGAAGAAGCTGTATATGGCACAACGAGTACAACTCACCGCAACGGTGTCCGAGTCACAACTCGGTCAACGCTTAGATCAGGCTTTGGCCGAAATGGTCCCTGATTATTCGCGATCGCGAATAAAAGAGTGGATTCTCGACCAACGCGTACAGGTAAACGGCAAGATCAGTGATAAGCCGAAAGAGAAAGTCTTAGGTGGCGAAGTGGTTGCCATCGATGCAGAAATAGACGAGGAAATCCGCTTTGAAGCGCAGGATATTCCATTAGATATCGTCTATGAAGATGAAGACATTATTGTCATCAATAAACCGCGTGATTTAGTGGTTCACCCCGGCGCGGGTAACCCGGACGGTACGGTGCTAAACGCACTGCTGCACTATTATCCGCCAATCGCGGATGTGCCGCGTGCAGGTATTGTGCACCGTCTGGATAAAGACACTACCGGTTTGATGGTGGTCGCGAAAACGGTTCCGGCGCAAACGCGTCTGGTGGAGTCGTTGCAGTTGCGTGAAATCACCCGTGAGTATGAAGCGGTAGCGATTGGCCATATGACCGCAGGTGGTACGGTTGAAGAACCGATCAGCCGTCACCCAACCAAGCGTACGCACATGGCGGTGCATCCGATGGGTAAACCGGCGGTGACGCACTATCGCATCATGGAACACTTCCGTGTGCACACGCGTCTGCGGTTGCGTCTGGAAACCGGACGTACGCACCAGATCCGCGTGCATATGGCGCATATCACCCATCCGCT
>JBOFJM010000648.1:0-2300 GCA_051656825.1 Kluyvera sp. | reverse complement strand
AAACCACCACCAGCGTGGGCGTAACGCTGACCTGCCAGTGGCTCGCCAAAGCGCCGCTGGCGTCGTTAACCACTGGCATCGTGAGCTGTTTTTTCTGCATCCACTGCGCCAGACGGCGGTCATCGCCGGAGCGCAACGCGATGCTGACAACGTTGCCATCCTGCGCGGCCAGTTTCTCCACCGACGGCGTGGTGTAGCGGCACACGGCGCACCAGGTGGCCCAGACGTATACCAGCAGCGGGCGCGTTTCGCTCAGCGCGGCGAAATCAACCGTTTTGCCATCCAGCGTTTGAAGGGAAGTACCGGCGAAGTTCTCCGGCAAGGTCGGTTTGCGAACGTAGTCGATGCCCGCTATCAGCACTATCGCCAGCAGCAACAGCACACCAAATTCTCGCAGTCGTTTGATCATCATCACCTCATAAATTCATGAGGATTAGCTTACGAGCGGAATCATTTTAGTGCTGTAAAGAAGTGTCGCTCTGAGATGTCATGCTTATCAGTTAAGGGAAGTGCGGTAACTCCCCCTTGACCCGTTCACAGGAACAGGTGCTTCATGTTCCACAAAACATCAGGTGAACGGAATGTAGCGCTTAACTAGCCAGCAAATGTCACGCTTAACGGACCAGCATTAGCCCTGAGAAGGCGTTTTCCGCAGATACTGTTTCAGCGCATCATGGCGGTAATAGGCCATAAAATCGCTGAATGGCAATGGCCTGGAGTAGTAGTAGCCCTGGAAGTAATCGATGTTATTTTCCTGCAACCACGCGGCCTGATAGTCATGCTCAACCCCTTCCGCCACCGTTTTAATCCCCATCTGTTTCGCCATATCGATAACACAGTTAATCAGCGGCGTAGAGGCATCTGGCGAAATCTGGTTAATAAACATGCGGTCAATTTTGATGCTGTCCGGGCTAAGGCTCGATATCCACGAAAGGTTCGAGAAACCCGTACCAAAATCATCCAGCGAGATAGCGATGCCGCTGTCGCGGATCACTTTGATCTTGTGCATCAGGTCATCGTTAAGCTCAATTTGTTCGTTCTCGGTAAACTCAAACGTCAGCCGTTGCCCCAGCGTTTTAAAGCGCGCGCCAAACTCACTGGCGAAGGCGCAAAAGTCACTGGAAGTCAGATGGGTGTTGCTGATATTGACGTTAAAAATAAACCCTTTCGGCAGCGCATTGTCAGGATGCTGGCAATCGGCAATCACCCGTTTGAGCAGGTTTTCGGTCATCAGGCCAATAGTCTGCGTTTTTTCCGCCACCGAGATAAAAATATCCGGCGGAATAAAACCAATTTCCGGGTGATCCCAGCGGGCAAGGATCTCTGCCCCTACCACCCGATTACTGCTGGCACAGACGATAGGCTGATAGTACGGCACGATATCGTCATCATGTACGGCATTGATAAGGTACTGATACAGCGAGCGGCGGCGGGTCAGCAGCAGCCAGGTCAACGCGGTGAGCACCAGCGGAAGGGTGATAATAATCAGCAGATAAAACCACGAGCCGAACAGCGCCCGCCAGATATCATTAACCCCCGCCGAGCGCCACACCAGCGTATACAGATCGGTTGAAAAACGCGCGTCGTATCCGGCCAACTGCTGCTGTGCTTGCGCACCGTGAACAATGCCTTTCTGCGTCAACAGATTATTGTTCACCAACAGCGCAAAGCGCGCGTCGTTGTTGCTGCTGCTACCAATAATCCCCCACAGGTAGCGTAAATCCGCCGACACCACGATGCCGCCGTGCGCAAATCGTTGGTACAACGAAAACGCCGGGACGCCCGCCGAACGGTTGGAATCATCAATTTTCACGCCGAGCGCATTGTAAGAATGGAGATTGACCTGGTCGCCCTTGTTATCCAGCAACGAGGAGCAGTAAATCTGGTCACCTTTAAGCAAGTTGACGACCAACATCCGCAGTTCACGGGTTATCACAGCATTAAGCTGGCTTTCCAGTTGGCGGCTACACTCTTTGCCCGTCCAGCTTTCCGCCAACCTTGCCGCTTTGCGCGTCTCATCCAGCAGGTTTTCAATGGACGTACGAATAGGCACGGTCTGCTGTGTGATTTGCGCATTCAACTGCTGTTTTACCGTGTAAAACGTCAGCCATACCGCCAACACGGCAGAGGCGACAAAAACCAGGCTCACAAGAACATAGTTTTTGAGATTCGTTTTACCCGCGTATTTTTTGTACATTCTTTATTGATTCCATCTCGCTGGGCAACCGTACCCAGCGATTCACTTAACGGTGCGCATGAGACGCTCGAGACTGCGTCTGCTGATGCTGCATATACTCACG
>JBOFJM010000647.1:0-4198 GCA_051656825.1 Kluyvera sp. | reverse complement strand
AACTGTGGCTGGATAAAGTGCTGTCGCACGGCTGGGCATATGGCCACGGTGGCACAGCGCTGCACGGTAAGAGCGTGATGTGGGCGGTGACGACCGGCGGTGGCGAAAGCCATTTCGAGATTGGATCGCATCCGGGGTTTGAGGTGCTAGGGCAGCCGCTGGAGGCGACCACCATTTATTGCGGCATGAAATGGTTGCCGCCGTTTGCCGTGCACTGCACGTTTATCTGCGATGAAGAGACGCTACAGGCGCAGGCGCGGCACTACAAACAGCGCCTGCTGGCCTGGCTGGAGGAGCACAACAATGGATAGCCATACGCTAATACAGGCGCTGATTTATCTGGGTTCAGCGGCGCTGATTGTGCCTATCGCGGTACGGCTGGGGCTGGGATCTGTGCTGGGGTATTTGATAGCGGGCTGCATTATCGGCCCGTGGGGGCTGCGGTTAGTCACCGATGCCGAAGCCATTTTGCATTTCGCGGAAATCGGCGTCGTGCTGATGCTGTTTGTCATCGGCCTGGAGCTTGACCCGCAGCGGCTATGGAAGCTGCGCGCCTCGGTGTTTGGCGGCGGGCTGCTGCAAATGGCGCTGTGCGGTGCGCTGATTGGCGTGTTCTGTATTTTCCTGGGCCTGCGCTGGCAGGTAGCGGAGCTTATCGGGATGACGCTGGCGCTGTCTTCAACTGCGATTGCGATGCAGGCCATGAACGAGCGCAACCTGACGGTGACGCAGGTGGGGCGCAGCGCGTTTGCGGTGCTGTTGTTTCAGGATATCGCTGCTATTCCGCTGGTGGCGATGATTCCATTGCTGGCGAGCAGCGGCGGCTCAACGACGCTTGCCGCGTTTGCCTTCTCGGCGCTGAAAGTCGCGGGGGCGCTGGCGTTGGTGGTGGTGCTGGGGCGTTATGTGACTCGCCCGCTGTTACGCTTTGTTGCTCGCTCGGGGCTGCGTGAAGTGTTCAGCGCCGTGGCGCTGTTCCTGGTGTTTGGCTTTGGCCTGCTGCTCGAAGAAGTGGGGCTGTCGATGGCGATGGGGGCGTTTTTGGCGGGGGTTCTGCTGGCAAGCTCTGAATATCGCCACGCGCTGGAAAGCGATATCGAACCATTTAAGGGCTTGCTGTTGGGGCTGTTTTTTATCGGCGTGGGGATGTCTATCGACTTCGGCACGCTGATTCACAACCCGCTGCTGGTCGGTTTCCTGGTCATTAAATCGGTCATGCTGTGGCTGATTGCCAAACCCTTGCAGGTTCCGCGCTCGCAGCGCCGTTGGTTTGCGGTGCTGTTGGGGCAGGGGAGTGAGTTTGCGTTTGTGGTCTTTGGCGCAGCGCAGATGGCTAACGTGCTGGACGCTGAGTGGGCGAAAGCGCTAACGCTGGCGGTGGCACTGTCGATGGCGGCAACGCCAATTCTGCTGGTGTTGCTGACGCGCCTGGAGAAACAGGCCAGCGCCGGTAATACTCGTGAGGCCGATGAAATTGACGAAGAACAGCCGCGAGTGATTATTGCGGGCTTCGGGCGTTTCGGTCAGATTGCCGGTCGTTTACTGCTTTCCAGCGGGGTTAAGATGGTGATTCTTGACCATGATCCAGACCACGTTGATACGCTGCGTAAATTCGATATGAAGGTTTTTTACGGCGATGCCACCCGAGCCGATTTACTGGAGTCAGCCGGGGCAGAAAAAGCGGAAGTTTTGATTAACGCGATTGATGATCCTCAGGCGAGCCTTCAGCTTACCGAATTAGCAAAAGAGCATTTCCCGCATTTGACGGTGATTGCCCGCGCCCGTGACGTTGAACACTATATTCAGCTACGCCAGGCGGGAGTCACCGCACCGGAGCGTGAAACCTTTGAAGCGGCGCTGAAATCCGGACGTTTGGCGCTGGAGTCATTAGGGCTGGGAGCCTACGAGGCCCGCGAGCGCGCTGACCTGTTCCGCCGTTTTAATATTCAACTGATGGAGGAGATGGTTACGATGGCCGAGAACGATGCCTCCTCGCGGGCGGCGGCGTTTAAACGTACCAGCGCGATGCTGACGGAGATCATCAATGAAGACCGTAATCACTTGTCAGTGATTCAGCGACATGGCTGGCAGGGCACGGAAGAGGGGAAACACAGCGGTAACCCAGAAGATGAGCCAGAAGTAAAGCCGTCGCTATGACATCTGTATGAGGTGTAATGCTGGCTGTCCACGTTGTCTGCGCGGACTTGCCAGCAAATCTGTAAATTTTATTCTTCTTTACCTGACCGCCTGTCGACGAAAGATTATGCTTTCCGTATAGTGGCGACAATTTTTTTCGTATTTGGGACACACTCAATGATCAGTCTGATTGCTGCGCTTGCAGTAGATCGCGTCATCGGCATGGAAAACGCGATGCCGTGGGATTTACCCGCCGATCTCGCCTGGTTTAAACGTAACACGTTAAATAAACCTGTCGTGATGGGCCGCCTAACCTGGGAGTCTATTGGTCGCCCGTTACCTGGGCGTAAGAATATCGTCATTAGCAGCAAACCAGGCACTGACGATCGCGTACAGTGGGTTAAATCTGTCGATGAAGCCATTGCTGCCTGCGGCGATGCTGAAGAAATTATGGTGATTGGCGGTGGTCGCGTGTACGAGCAGTTCCTGCCGAAAGCGCAAAAACTGTACCTGACCCATATTGATGCAGAAGTGGAAGGCGACACCCATTTCCCGGATTACGACCCGGATCAGTGGGAATCTGTATTCAGTGAATTCCACGACGCAGATGAGCAAAACTCGCATAGCTACTGCTTTGAAGTTTTAGAGCGTCGTTAACCGCGTGCCGAATGGCAGTTTCGCTTACCCGCCTGTACGAGTGTAAATATAAGGCGGGAAGCGAAGCGCCCCGCCTTATCGCATTATGATGCCGACGCGCTATCTTGACTCGGCGTAATATGACGAGTGGAGGGCTGAGTAAAATACTGCTGGTCTTCCCAGCGCAGACAGGTTAGCTCCCCCCCCCAACAGCAGCCCGTATCCAGCGCGTAAATCCCCTTCGGTGTCCCTTTCCCTTCTAACGATGCCCAATGACCAAAGGCCACGTTGTACTCGTCGGTAATTGGCCCAGGCAGCATAAACCACGGCTTAAGTGGTGCAGAGACGTTTTCCGGCGACTCTTTGCTGTACATATCTAACTGACCGTTCGGGAAGCAATAGCGCATACGGGTAAATGCGTTGGTGATAAAACGCAGGCGCGCCAGGCCACTCAGCTCCGGTGACCAGTTATTCGGCATATCGCCGTACATCGCATCAAGGAAGAACGGATAGGAATCGCTGGACAGCACCGCTTCAACATCGCGCGCGCACTGTTTTGCTGTTTCTATATCCCATTGCGGAGTGACGCCCGCGTGGGTCATCACCAGCTTTTTGTCTTCATCAACCTGCATCAGCGGCTGACGACGTAGCCAGTTGAGCAACTCGTCGGCGTCTGGTGCGTCGAGCAGCGGGTTGAGCTTGTCTTTCGGCTTGTTGCGGCTAATGCCAGCAAAAACCGCCAGCAGGTGCAGGTCATGGTTGCCCAGCACGATTTTAACGTTATCGCCCAGAGATTTGACGTAACGCAGCACTTCCAGCGAGCCGGGGCCGCGCGCAACCAAATCACCGGTTAACCACAGGGTATCAACGCCAGGCGTGAACTCCACCTGTTGTAAAAGGGCGATCAACTCATCAAAGCAACCGTGAATGTCGCCAATAAGGTATGTAGACATGTTTAGTGAATCAGCGTGGGAACAGAGAGACGGAAAACGGGAACGTCGATGGAGAACGGCACGCCGTCGATATCGACCATATCATAGTGGCCCTGCATAGTGCCGAGTGGGGTTTCCAGCACGGCACCGCTGGTGTACTGATATTCGCCACCGGGAGCGATATGCGGCTGAACGCCAACCACACCCTCTCCCTGAACTTCAGTTTCACGGCCGTGACCGTTAGTGATGATCCAATAACGGCCCAGAAGCTGAACCGCGCTTCGCCCGAGGTTGCGAATGGTGACCGTATAAGCGAAGACATAACGATCGTCTTCCGGCTGGGAGTGCGTCTCAATGTAGACGCTCTGTACCTGTACGCAAACTCGTGGCGAATCGATCATGGTTTAGCTCTCCTTCGAGGGCGCATTCTCTGACAGATAGTTAGCCATCTGGCAGTATTGCGCAACAGAGATATTTTCTGCTCGCATCGTTGG
>JBOFJM010000646.1:0-1817 GCA_051656825.1 Kluyvera sp. | reverse complement strand
TGACTCTTGCCCACCAACCGGTTGCCGTGGGGGGTGTCGTTACGGTTACGGGGCGCACAGAATCCCCCAAAATTGACCGCGAATCTCTCTCGCCCTAAAACGTTCTACACTGACCTGCTGCTGATAATTCATGGTGCTCCACTGCGACACGCTACGACAAAAGAGTCAGGCTAAGCCAACTCAAAGCGCCCGGCTGACGCCGGGCGTAGACGCGGTCATTACGCCTGTTCTTGATTACGAATATCGCCGGGGATCAGTTCGTCTTCACGGAAGGCTTCCCGCTTCACGCCGAACCCATCATACCAACGGCACTCAACCATCCCGCTGGCATACCCCGTCACGACCATCCGTGGCCCTCCATTTTTGGGCCGAACTTCATCACTGACCAAAAAGACCATTATTGCCTCCGGTATCAGGGTGAAACTGTTTCACCTTAGCCGATTCCTCAGCGCTTTGCGTACCAGGACCGCACTTTTTATACACTCGCCTTGCGCCAGCGCGCGATCATCGTGACCGCAGCCAATACGACCGCGCCAATGATAAAGCCCAACAGTAAGTTCGCCAACGTTGGGATAATCAGCGCCAGCCACGGCATTTGCTGGGCGGAAAACGCTTCAATGGCATGGTGCACGGGCACAACGCCATGCACCACAATGCCGCCACCGACCAAAAACATCGCCAGCGTGCCCACCACCGACAGCGTTTTCATCAACCACGGGGCGACCACCAGCAGGCCTTTCCCCAGCCCTTGCGCCAGCGCATTGCGTTTTTCAACCAGCCAGTAGCCCATATCGTCAAGTTTAACAATAACGCCCACCAGGCCATAGACACCAATAGTCACCAGCACGGCAACGCCGGATAAAACCAACACCTGGTTAAGCAACGGCGCTTCTGCCACGATGCCTAACGTGATAGCGACAATTTCTGCCGATAATATAAAGTCAGTGCGAATGGCCCCTTTCACTTTATCTCGCTCGTAGCGGCCAGGATCCTGCTGAGCCAGCGCGTCCAGACGCTGTTGACGTGCCTCATCACCGCCCTGGTGCTTGCGCGCGTGCAGGGTGTGCATCACTTTCTCGACGCCTTCAAAGCACAGATACGCCCCGCCAATCATCAACAGCGGCGTCACCGCCCAGGGGATAAATGCGCTAATCAGTAGCGCCAACGGCACCAGAATCACCTTATTCAGCAGCGATCCTTTTGCCACGCTCCATACCACCGGCAGCTCGCGATTGGCGCGCACACCGGATACCTGTTGGGCATTAAGCGATAAATCATCACCCAGTACACCGGCGGTTTTCTTCGCTGCTAATTTGCCCATTACCGAGATATCGTCCAACAAGGTGGCGATATCATCTAATAGGGTCAATAAACTACTTCCGGCCACTCGCTACATCCTTCATTTTTGTCGTGTTATTCCAGTATGAAGCAAAATGACGTTCTGCGTAAGAGATACATATTTGCAACATAAAAACAACACCATAGTGCGAATTAAAGAACTCGCCAGCACGGTAGTTTTGTCGTTTACTATCTGCCTGCTTGCTATTTTGCCGTGAGGAAGTATGCGTTCTAAAAATCTGTTGCCGCTGATCGGCGCGCTAGTCGCATTGTATATCATCTGGGGTTCCACCTATTTTGCCATTAGTATCGGCGTCGCCAGTTGGCCACCGCTGATGATGGCTGGTGTCCGTTTTCTCGCTGCGGGCGTGGTGCTGATGCTATATCTGCTGGCAACAGGCCACCGTTTACCGCCACGCAGGCAGTTGCTGAACGCCGCGCTGATTGGCGTGTTGCTGCTGGCGGTGGGTAACGGCATG
>JBOFJM010000645.1:0-1745 GCA_051656825.1 Kluyvera sp. | reverse complement strand
AGACCATCGAGCAGATACACCTGATGCAGCTTATCCGGGTTCATACGCCTTGGGCCGTTCCTCTGGTGTGGCACACGGTCAACGAGGGCATGGCAAAGCCACAGCATCGCCACGCTATGGCTGTTTCTGGGCAGGTTGCGGGGGTGTCCGATGTGATATCAGTCTATCCCGGCGCAAAGCATCCATCGTGCGCCATAGAGCTTAAGCGGGCCATTCGCAGCAAGAGCGCCATCAGTTCAGACCAGATCGATTTTCTTCTGGCCCATGAGCAGGTTGGAGGGTTTGCCGCCGTGGCATATGGGGCCTATGCCGGGTGGCATGCTTGGCTAGATTATCTGGGGGTCTATGACCTTGCCGCAAGGGCGAAAGCAGACCATTTAATTTAACCCGCTTCGGCGGGTTTTTATTTGTTGACATCACCCTCCAGTTGCTTATACTCACCATGTCAACAACGGAGGATTTACAATGAAACAATATTTGAAGATGAGTGGATATTTTATTGGCAATGTATCAATCAACGCTGACGGTCAGATTTGTGATGACAAGCATTTTCGCGGAAGCACCGACATTGCACAGGACTACTACGAGCCGATTTGCCACGCCATCAACTCACACGATGCGCTGGTGGAGATGAATAAGGAGCTGCTAAAAACACTCAAAAACGCACTGGAAGAGTGCGAGTTTGAGATTCGCCATGGCGGTCAGGTGTGCGTTGACACATACGCAATTCGAAAAGCGATCGAAATGGCCGAGGGTAGCGCAGCATGAACCAAGTAATCCAATACCAAAACCCCGGCGAAATCATCTACGCCCAGCAGCATCAATTTGAGTCTGTTGCACCGAAGGATATCAACTTCGCCAAAGAGGCAGAGTTTGCATGCCAGATAATTAAAGGCAACCCATACCTTGCTGGCGTATGCATGAATAATCAGGACAGCCTTGTTGCAGCTATCCGCAACGTTGCGGCAATCGGCATCAGCCTGAACCCAGCTGCTAAGCACGCATACCTAATACCTCGCAAGGGTAAGATATGCCTAGATATCAGCTATATCGGCATGATGGATATCGCCCAAAAGTCAGGATCTATCCTGTGGGTTCAGGCTCATGTTGTTCATGAAAAGGATGAGTACATACCTCAAGGTGTTGGGAAAAAGCCAATCCACAACTACAAAGCATTCGGTGGAGAGAAGCTTCGAGGCCCGATAATTGGCGCGTACTGCGTTGCCAAAACGCATGACGGAGCCGAGCTTGTCCATGAGATGGATATCGATAGGATTCACTCAATACGGGCTCGCTCTGAATCGTTCAAGAAAGGCCAGTCATCACCGTGGAATACAGACTACATCCCTATGGTTCTGAAGACGGTGGTTAAGTCAGCGTATACGTACTGGCCAAAGACAGACCGCATGACCGCCGCCGTCGATATGCTTAACCAACAGGAAGGAATCGACTTCAAAAGCGAGCAGTCAGCTGGCCGCGACATCACGCCAATCAATGACGAGACCATTGGCAGCATCCAGCAGGCGTTGCAGGTTCTGGGGCGCCCAGTTGATGGCGCACTAAATCACTTCTCGTCAACGCTGTTCAAGCGCACGGTAATCGACTTGGCAGACCTTACGGCGGAAGAGGCTGGCAAGATGCTGGCGACCCTGAATCAGATGGTCGACGCGAAGTTGGCCAAGCAGCAACAACAAGGTGAGGTATTTTGATGAACATCATCACTAAATTCAACGAGCGTCTGGCTG
>JBOFJM010000644.1:0-1613 GCA_051656825.1 Kluyvera sp. | reverse complement strand
CGCGTTTACGCCATTTGTCAGCTGCTTGTGGTGATTAACCTTAAGGCCGAATTACGAAGCGGCAAAATTTCCCTTTAGTTTCCCTTTAGCTTCCCTTTAGCTTCCCTTTAGCTGATGGGGAGATGAGCGAGTGTTAGGTACGTTAGCGGTATTTTCTGGCTCACTGCTGGCCAGCGCTAAACGTGAAAATGACAGACAAACACTCAGCCCATCACGTTCTGCGGTCTCTGAGGGGCGGTTGCTAATTTGCAAGGTTGCGCCGTGGTGACGCGCGATATTTTGCACAATGGCCATCCCCAGACCAGCACCGCCAATGCGTGTGATTTCCGCGGATGAAGAGGATTGCGCCAGATCTGCGTTGGCGCGATAAAAACGTTCGCAAATGCGGCGTAACGCTTCCTCGCTAAGGCCGGGGCCATTGTCCTGAATTGTCACGCTAACCGAGCCATTTTTTTGCTCCAGCACGATATCTATTTTGCCGCCGATGCCGGTATAGCGCATGGCGTTATCCAGAATGTTGGAAAACAGGATGTCCAGCAAGACGGGTTGTCCGCAGATAACGGGGGCGGCATTGGTAGGGATACAGACAAAATCAATGTCTTGCTCTTTTTGCAGGGCCAGCGGCGCTAACTGAGCGATGCAGGTACGCAGCAAAGGTAATAGGGCGACGGCCTCGTGGTGCGAAACTGCATTTTGGTTTTCCAGTCTGGCGAGAGTGAGCAGCTGCTGGATCATGCGTTCGCTACGCTGTAGCGCCAGTTGCATCTTGTGCATGGCCAGTTCTCGCTGGGCGGGCGTGTCTGCTTGCAGGGCGTTTTCACAGTGCAGAGCCAATACTGCGAGTGGGGTGCGTAATTCATGCGCCGCTTCGTTTGTAAACTGTTTTTCTCGCGCCAGCGTCTCTTCAACGGTCGCCATAAGACGGTTGATTTCATTGATCAACGGCTGCAACTCATCGGTGGTTTCACGTGGTTGTAACGGGCGCAAGTTATCGGGATGACGCTCACTGATGGCATTGGTCAATCGTGTCAGTGGCGAAAGGGCGTGTAAAATCGCCAGCCACAGCATGATCAGCAGCAGTGGCAGGGTCAGTAATAGGGGCTGAATAGTGCGTAGCGCGATTTTATCGGCTAATTCGCGGCGAATATCGCTGTGTTCACCCACCACCAACCAGCGCTGTTGTTGCGGATCGGCAAGGGTAAAGGTGCGCCAAGCTTTCCCGTTGTTATCGGTGGTGGCAAAACCGGCTTGGGGTGCTGACAGTCGTGAGTCTGGCGCGCCGGGTGAGCGCAGCAGAATATTGCCGTGCTGATCGTAGAGCTGAAAGTAGAGTTTGCGCTCGTACTGATGGCCTTCGGGGGTTGCTTCGTCACTCTCGTCGTCATCCGGCTTGCTGGTGCTGACATTGCTGCTGGATGAGCGCGGTGCTATGGCTGTGGTTGAGGTTGAGGTTGAGGTTGAGACTGAGGCTGTTGTAGCCGGATGCCAGTCAGGATAAATCTCACCGCCCGCGGGGATATTGGGGTGCAGCTCAAGGTATTGGCTCAGTAAACGTAAGGTAATCCGTGCCGATTGGGCTAGCCGCGCATCAAACAGCTCTTCGGTTTCATGAT